>JAKURV010000010.1 GCA_022452035.1 Acidimicrobiales bacterium
ATGACCGGACGACCCTCTTCGACGACCACGGCCGCTGTGATCACCGACACCGTGGGTACCGGAGCATCAGCGACTGACACGGCGGCAGCCACGGCCATCGCGGACGCCGCCTGGTTCCCCTGGCCGTCAAGCGGGTCGGGCAGGGCCGGACCGATGCGCACCGACACGGCGTTGACCGGTCCAACCGTGTAGCCGGCCGGGTTCTGCTGGAGCGAGCCGGTCACCACCTCGTTGACCTCTGTGGTCGAGCCGGCATAGCCATGGTCGGCCTGCCAGGCAGCCAGTCCCGACCGGGTCTCCTCGGTGTAGAGGCCGTCCACCACGCCAACCACATAGCCGCCGCCGTCTAGGACCTGTTCCAGTTGATGGACGTCATGTCCCTCGGAACCGACATCCAACTGGCGGTAGAAGGCGAAGTCCCCGGCTACGGCAACGGTCTGCCGGCCGTCAATGGTGAACAGGGGGTCACCGGCATTCACTGTCTGGCCGTCCTCTACCGCGATACCGCTGACCTGGCCGGCGGTGGCCGACGTGATCGTCTGCAACAGGTCGCGTCGCAGTTCCCCGCGCACCGTGATCTCGTCAGTCAGGGTCCGCACACTCACCGTCTCGGCGATGGCCCGGTCTACGCCGGGACCCGTCGGTGCCTCGTCGGCCCACGGCTGCCAGACGACTAGGCCGGCGGCCGCGCCACCGACCAGGATGAGCAGGGTCAGGATCTTTTTCATGCGCGGCCTCTCCGAGGGGAGTGGAGGGGGCCGTCAAAGCGGCACCCCGATCGGTAGGTAGTCACTGGTCGTCGTTCAGGCTTAGCTCGCTGATGCAATCTCGGATGTCACCCATGTCTAAGTCGCCGTCCGGCCCCCGGAAGTCGTCGCCGGGACCCAGCGAGCCTTCCTCGTCGGGCACCGGGTCACTCACAACCCAACCCTTCTGGCGGAGGCACCCCAACATGGCAATGAACTGCTCGTTGTCCTCCCGGATCTGGTCTGGTGTGCGGCCCGTCCGCGAGGTCTGGAACTCCTGCATGGCGGCAAGGATGCCCGACCGTCCCGCGCACAGCACTAGCGCATCGATGTAGGCGGGTTGGTTGACGGGGTCACCGGCTCCGAGTTCCGGGTTGGGTTGTCCGATGAAGGCAACGCCCTCGTCGGACAGGCAACCGTTGAACTCCTCTACAGCGTCCATCATCCGGATCCCCGGGTGGATTTCGTCTTCGGCCAGGGGGATCGTCTCCTTGGCCGGCTCCACTGTGGTCGTAGTAGTGGTCTCAACTGCCGGTTCCTCAGCAACACTCGTCTCCGAAGCCGTGGCCTCCTCAGCAACACTCGTCTCCGAAGCCGTGGCCTCCTCAGCTACCTCGATGGTCGTCGGAGCCACTGTCGTCGTGGTGGTCGTGGTCGTCGTTGTGGTGGTGCTAACCACGATCTCTGTGGGACCGTCCTCGGCAAGAAGGGTCACCGTCTGGGCCGTCTCACCGCCCCCACCGCAACCCGCGGCCACGAGGAGAAGGACGACCGGGGTCGACCACCGCTTGCAGTTCCTCACGATCCATTCTCCTGTTCTCCGGCCAGCGAAGTCTCGCTGACGCAGTCCCTGATCTCCCCGGTATCGACGTCTCCGTCGGCGCTGGAGAACTGGTCGCCGGGATTGAGTAGACCATTCTCGTCGGGTGAAAGCTCCCCGATGAGCCATCCCTTGGACCGCAGGCAGTCGGCCAAGAGGATGAAATTCTCGTTCTCTTGGCGGATCTCCTCCGGTGTCAGGTCGGACCGGGACGTCTGGAATTCCTGGAAGGCCTGGGAGATTCCGGTACGGGAGTTGCAGAACTGGAGGGCCTGGAGGTACGCGGGCTGGTTGACCGGGTCGTTGGCGCCGAGGTCGGGATTGGGAAATCCCATCCACTCGTAGCCCTCGGTAGCCAGGCAGGAGTTGAAGTCGTCAAGAGCTCCCATGAGTTTCACGCCCGGATTGATGTTCTCCTCGGCCAGGGGAACGGTCTCCTTAGTCGGGGTGACGGTCGTCGTAGTCGTCGTAGTTGTCGTGGTTGTCGTCGGGGCGACGGCCGTCGTGGACGTCACCTGAGCTTCGGCAGTAGTCGTAGGGGCGGGGGTTTCAGCCGCTGTCTCCGTGGATTCGTCACCGACTGACCGGTCGCCGTCGCTATCCGTCGCGTCGGTTCTGGCGGCCTCCGTAGGGGGCGCCGCGTCAGACGCGCTATCGGTCTCCTCGGAGGCTGGGGTTGCGATGACCGTCGTCGGGGTTACGGCCGCGATGGTCGAGGCAACTGGAACGGTGGTCGTGGCAGCACCGAACCCTGCCGGGACCACGATCTCGGTGGCCTGGTCAGCCGACAGGACGACCACGGACCGGGCCTTCTCGTGCGCTGGCCCATCGGCCGCGCAGGCCGCGAGGACCAGGAGCAGGCCGCAGGACGACCAGGCAAGGTGTTGCATCCGAGGGAACGCTAACGACGCCCGAACGGATGTCAGGTATTGGCCTAGTGAGGATCACTAAGAACATTCTCAGGGACCCGTGGTAGGGCGATGTTGGGGACCAAGGACGATTCCATTAGGTGCCGCCACGGGAGATAAGAGAAACGAAAGACCGAGCGTGGCCCGGGAGGGTAAGCCCTCCTAGCCTCGGCCCGTGGCCGACTTCTTCCAGAACGGGGTGATCGCCACCCTGCACGACCTTGGTCGCCGGACAACGGCGGACCTGGAGCAGGACCTGAAGGCGTGGAGCGACGACCGCCCAATGTCCCTGGTTATCCCGTGCCTGGTCTCCGACCTTGACGGCTCCGCCCTCGAGCGGATTCTCGACGAGTTGGCTGCCGTGCCGTACCTCGAGGAGGTGGTCGTCGGGCTGGACCAGGCCCACGCTGAGGACTTTGCCCGGGCCCGGAACCTCTTCTCACGACTCCCCCAGCACCACAGAATTCTCTGGAACGACGGGCCGCGCCTCCAAGCGTTGCAGGCCGAGCTCGCGGACCACGACCTCCCCCCGGGCCCGCCCGGAAAGGGGCGGAACGTCTGGTCCTGCCTTGGCTACTTCCTGGCCACCGGACGCGGAGAGATTGTGGCCCTCCATGACGCTGACATCCGTGACTACGACCGGTCCCTCCCAGCCCGCCTCCTCACACCGATTGCCCACCCGTCAAGGCGGTTCGGCTTTGCCAAGGGCTACTACCACCGGATATCGCGGGGGGCGGGC
Source organism: Acidimicrobiales bacterium (assembly GCA_022452035.1). NCBI lineage: Bacteria > Bacillati > Actinomycetota > Acidimicrobiia > Acidimicrobiales > Acidimicrobiales bacterium. The sequence goes on from JAKURV010000010.1 coordinate 3,214, forward strand.
CCCGACGACCACCTATACGGGCGGGTGACGCGGTTGTTCGTCACTCCCCTAGTCCGCGCCCTGGCCGTCACCCTCGGCAACCGCCGCTATCTGAACTACCTGGACAGCTTCCGCTATCCGCTGGCCGGCGAGTGCGCCATGTCAATGGACGTGGCCGAAACGCTCCGGGTGCCGTCGGACTGGGGCTTCGAGATCGGGGTGCTGGCCGAGGTCTACCGCCGCCTCCCTGCCGGCCGGATCTGCCAGGTGGAGATGTCCGGGGCCTACGACCACAAGCACCGCGACCTCTCCTCCCACAACCCGGACAGTGGCCTCCACCGGATGAGCGTCGACATTGCCCGGGCTGTCTACCGGACGCTCGCCACCTCCGGGGTGGTGCTAACCGCCGAGGGATTCCGATCACTGGAGGCGGCCTACGACCGGACGGCGGTCGACCTCGTGGACCGCTACGAGGCCGATGCGGTGTTCAACGGCCTGGCCTTCGACCGGCACGCCGAGGAAGCGGCCATCCAGGTGTTCGCCGGGGCTGTGGTCCGGGCCGGTGAGGAGTTCCTGGAGGACCCGCTGGAGACCTCCTTCCTTCCCAGCTGGTCCCGGGTCCGGTCCGAGCTCCCCGACCTGCCGGACCGCCTGGTGGCCGCCGTGGAAGCCGACAACCGGACTTAGGCCCTCGTGCCGAACGCGAGCCGGCCCGCCGGTTTCGGCGGGCCGATGCTGCGGTGGAGGTGATGAGAATCGAACTCACGACCTCTACGTTGCGAACGTAGCGCTCTAGCCAACTGAGCTACACCCCCGCGAACGGGACGATCGTAGCGGGACGCCCTGTCGGACCGGCCGGGGCGCCGGGAGGGTCCTCAGTTGGCCTGTCGGCTCAGGACAGCCTCGTCGCGCATGGCCACCGAGCCGCTGTGGCCGACCACCAAGGGGCCGGCGGAGCGGAAGGGAACCACGGTAGCCGCCCGTTCGGCCTCCAACTGGTGTCGTTGAGTGACCAGCACCGCGTAAACCACGAGGACCACATCCACCAGGAAGTGCACCACCCAGACGGCGCCACCTACCGCTACGCCACCGAGGAAAGTGAAGACGGCTATACCGGCCATAGCCAAGAGGAGGTCACGTCGCCGGCGGCGAGCCGAGCCGACGTTGCCGGGCACCGAGGTAGCGGCCCTCCGCACAGACCGGAGCCGGCGGCCGTCGATGCGTCCAGCGGCCACAAGGGCCACCACCGGACGTCCGAGGCGGTGACGGTGTCTGACGACCTGCGGCCCGAGCACCGCCGCCCACAGCACTCCGAGCCCCAGCAGGATTAGCACCGGATTCTTCCCTCTCCGCCATCCGTGACGTACAGAGGCACCGTACCGCTCGACCCCTGTCAGATGGTGGATTTCCACGCGCGTAGAGCGCGACAATTCGCGCATAGCGCGCGTAAGCGGCGGGGCGGGACCTAGTTGGCGGTGGGCATTGACGGTCAGGCCGGGCGGTGCCAGTCGCCGGAGCGGCCTCCCGACTTCTCCACGAGGCCCAACGCCTCCACCTGCATGGCCCGGTCGCGGGCCTTGCACATGTCGTAGACGGTCAGGGCGGCCACCGAGCAGGCCGTCAACGCCTCCATCTCCACGCCGGTCCGGTCCACCGTCTCGGCCGTGGCCTCGATGTCTACCCATGAAGGGCCGGGGGTCAGGTCGACCTGCACTGAGCTCAACATCAGCGGATGGCAGAGCGGGATCAACTCGGAGGTCCGCTTGGCCGCCTGAATCCCGGCCACTCGGGCCACGGCCAGCACGTCGCCCTTAGCCACCGTGCCGTCGGCCAGGGCCTGGGCCGTCTCCTCCTGCATGGTCACCCTCGCCCGGGCCACGGCACGGCGTTGGGTGACCTCCTTGCCGCCCACGTCGACCATCCGGGCCCGCCCCTCGGAGTCCAGATGGGTGAAGCCCTCGTCGCTCACCGGACTTACCCGCCGATCTGGGACATGGACCGGGCCGGTCGGATGAACTCCACCTGGCCGATCCCGTGCCCGGCCCACTTGGCCCGGACTGCACCTTCCAGGAGTTCCCCCACCTCGTCGTCAGACGCACCGGAGCGCAGCAGGGACTGCAGGTCGAACTCGTCGACCGCGAACAGGCAGTTCCGGAACCGTCCGTCAGCCGTCAGGCGGATCCGGTCGCACGAGTCACAGAAACTCCGGGTCACACTGGCCACCACCCCGATCCGTCCACCACCGTCGACGTACCGGAAGCGGCTGGCCGGAGCCGAAGTCCTCGGTACCGGCTCCAGTGGGAAGGTCTCACCGATACGGGCCACGATCTCCTCCAGGCCCACCACGGCGTCGTCTGACCAGGCCCGGTCGGCATCCAGCGGCATGAACTCGATGAACCGGACCTCCACACTGCGATCCCGGCCGAAGCGGGCGAAGTCGACCAGTTCGTCGTCGTTGACGCCCCGCATGACCACCACGTTGATCTTCACGGGGTCCAGCCCCGCCTCGAGGGCGGCGTCGATTCCGTCCAGCACGCGGTCCAGGTCATCGCGCAACGTCATCTCGGCGAAGCGATCGGCCCGTAGCGAATCCAGCGACACGTTGATCCGGGTCAGACCGGCGGCGGCCAGGCCGGGAGCCATCCGGCGCAGGGTGGCTCCGTTGGTCGTCATCGAGAGGTCCACCGGTAGTTCGGAAAGCATCTGGACGAGGCCCGGCAAGTTGGCCCGAATGGTCGGCTCGCCCCCGGTGAGGCGGATGCTCTCCACGCCGTAACGCTCGACCAGTAGCCGGGCGGTGCGCGTGATCTCCTCGAAGGTAAGGAGGTCCTCGCGGTCCAGCCACTGCAGCCCCTCGGCCGGCATGCAGTAGGTGCAGCGGAAGTTGCACCGGTCGGTTACCGAGATGCGAAGGTCTCGGTGAACCCGCCCAAAGGTGTCGATCAACTGTCGGACCACGGGGCCAGCGTACGGCGCCGCATCGACGCCCGTTGTGGCCGGGCCACCGGGTCAACCCAGCAGCAGGACCTCCACCTCGTCGCCGTCCGTCACGCCGTCACCGTCGGGGAGCACGGCAAGGCCGGTCGCTGCGGCCATGGCCGTGAGCTGGTGGGAGCCTTGCCCCCCGGCCGAAGAGATGTAGGTCATGTCGTCACGGGTTGACACCACCACACGGGCGAAGTGGACCTTGCCGTCGGGCCGGCGCCGGAGGTCACCCTCGACGACGGCTCGAACCCGGGGGCGGTCCAAATCGCGACGGCCCGCCATGGCCCGCAGCGCCGGTCGGGCGAACAACTCGAAGGAGACCATCGAAGAGACCGGGTTACCGGGCAGGCCGAAGACCGGCACTCCGTCTACCAGACCGAAGGCCAGCGGCTTGGCGGGCTTGATGGCCACCTGCATCCATCGCATGTCGCCGATCCGGTCCAGCACGACCTTCACGTAGTCGAAGTCGCCCATGGATACGCCTCCTGAGGTGAGCACGGCATCGCACGTCGAGACGCCACCGCGTAATGCCGCCTCGATGGCCTCCTCGTCGTCGGCCACCCGGCCCAGGTCTACGCCGGTCACCCCCATCTCGTCTAGGAGCCCCAGCAGGGAGGGTCGGTTTGCATCGCGGATCTGTCCGATCTCCAGGGGGCCCACCCCGTCGACCAACTCATCTCCGGTCGAAAGCACACCGACCCGCGGTCGCCGCCAGGCGGCCACCCGGTCAACACCGATGCTGGCCAGCACGCCCAGGTGACCCGGCCCCAGTACGGTGCCTGCCGAGAAGACCGGATCACCGGGCTGGAGGTCTTCCCCGGCGGCTCGAATGTGGTTTCCCCCTGGCACCTCCACCTCGACCAGCACCGCATCGCCGTCTCCGACGGACTGTGTCCGCTCGACCATCACCACAGCGTCAGCCCCTACCGGCAGGGGGGCGCCGGTCATGATGCGCACGGCACAGCCCGGACCCACCTCCACGTCCGGAGCTGATCCGGCGGCCACCGTCCCGACGACACGTAGCTCGACCGGAGCGCCCACCGTGTCGGCCGCCCGGAGGGCGAAACCGTCCATCGCCGAGTTGGCAAACGGTGGCACGGCTTCGGGAGCTTCCACGGACGCTGAGATGGCTAGGCCGCGCGCCTCGACCAACGGCACCTCAGCGGCCACCGGACCAGGGCATCGGTCCAGCACGTGGGCCCGGGCGTCGGTCAATGAGATCACTGGCCGAGGATACTCAGAGGTTCCAGGAGCCTTCCTCGCCGGCCACTAGCCGGCGGATATTGGCCACGTGGCGTAACAGCACCAGGGCGCAGATACCCACCGCCACCAACACCTCGTCCAGACCCCTTCCTGTGGCCGCAACGGCGACCGGGAGAGCCACGGCGATGGTGATTGAACCCAGCGAAGCTTTTCCTGTTGTCCGGGCCATCAGGCCGAATAGAACGAAGGTGCCCGCAGCCACCACGGGGAACAAGACCAACGACCCGCCGCCTGCCGTAGCCACGCCCTTGCCTCCTCGGAACCGGCGGGTCACCGGGAGCACATGACCCAGCGTCGCCGCCGCCCAGCAGGCCAGACCCAGAGGCCGTCCACCGACCAGCAGGCCCAGGGTGGCAGCCCCCGCCCCCTTGCCGGCGTCGGCAAGGAACACGGCTAGACCGGCCCAACGGCCCGCCGTTCGATAAACGTTGGTGGCGCCGGGGTTCCCCGAACCGGCCGTCGTCGGATCTACCCCCTGACGTCCGGCGACCACTAGGGCTGACGGCAATGTCCCGAGCAGGTATGCCAGGACCACCAGGACGACGGGCATATGACCAGCATTCCCGACGGGAGACCGGGCGGGGCGGACCGCCGGTAGGATTCACGCCCGTTGCCGCCGTATGGACGACCGTTCCCCGGCGCGACGGCCAGCCACCATGCCGACCTACCAGTACCGCTGTAAGTCCTGCCAGAGCGAGTTTGAGGTGCGTCAGTCGTTCGCCGACGACGCTCTCTCCACCTGTCCGGACTCCGACTGCGGGGGTGCGGTAAGCAAGGTATTCAGTGGGGTGGGGATCTCGTTCAGGGGCGATGGTTTCTACAAGAACGATCACGGCTCCTCGGCCAAAGATCGCGGCGGCGACGCCGGTTCGACTACCAAGCCGGCGTCAGACTCCGGGTCGTCCGACAGCGGCACCAGTGACTCCTCCTCCGGCTCCACTGCCGAACCAAAGGGAACTGGCACGTCGGACTCGGGCGGTTCAACCGAAAAGGCCCCGGCGGCCACTTCCGGCTGACCACCCCGCCTTAACCTCGAGGACGCCGAAACTCACCGCAACGGTGTCGCTAGAAGGGCCAGCACCGTGAGGCCAGCCACCACGCGGTAGGCGGCGATCCCCCCGAAGCCCACCCGCACGACGAGGCGCAACACGAGGTGGACGGCCCACCAACCACTGACCGCCGCGGCCAGGGTGCCGACGGCGAACGGAGCCCACCAACCGGTGGGAACCGACAGGTCGAGAGCCGACACCAGCCCAGCTCCGGCAATCACCGGCAGGCTCATCAGGAACGCCAATCGGGCCGCCGCCTCCCGCTCCAGGTGCAGGCCCCGGGCCACCGACAGGACGGCTCCGGACCGTGACACCCCGGGCTGGAAGGCCAGGCCCTGGGCGACGCCCAGGAAGACCGCCTCGCCGAAGCTCAGGTCGGCGATCCCCCGGTCGCCCGGTCGGCGGTCAGCCAGCCACAGCACCACCCCGAAGGCGAGGAGGCACACGGCCACCAGCCAGGTGCGATCGCCCAGGTCGGTGGTCGTCCAGAGCACCCCGAGGCCCAGCAGGCCGGTGGGGACCGCTGTGGCGACCAGCAGGGCCGCCGTGCGACCGTCGCCGGCCAGCGGCCCCCGGACGACCAGCCACCGCAGGCCAGCCCTCCCATAGCGGACCACGTCGGCGCGCAGGTAGGCCACGGCCCCGACCAGGGTCCCCAGGTGGAGGGCTACATCGAAGGCGTTTTCCAAAGCGTCGTCGCCTCCGAAGTGGTCCCACCCAAATAACCATTGGACGAGGGCCAGATGCCCGCTGGACGACACGGGGAGGAACTCGGTCAGGCCTTGGACTAGGCCCAGAAGGATGGCGTGGAGAATCGGCATCCGGGTTGACGCACCTACATCCCGGAGACCGTGAGCTCGCCGATAACCAGAGTCACCCCGGCGGCTCGCATGGGCAGCCACCGGACGTCGTCCCCGATGGCCAACACGTCCAGGAGCATCTTCTGAATGGTCGAGGCGATCGTGAACTCCCGGACCGGCTCGGCCAGCGCTCCGCCACGGATGCGCAGGCCCTCGGCGCCGGTCGAGAAGTCGCCGCTAACCGCGTTGACCCCCGAGTGAAGGCCGGTGACCCCTTGGACCAGCAGACCGTCGTCAATCGCGGCGATCAGTTCGGCCGGCGGGCGGTCGCCCCCCGCCACGGCCACCGCCCGGACACCCACGCCGGGCGTCGACGAGTAGCCCCGAACCGCCGAACCAGTGGACACTGTCCCGGCCCGCCGGGCCGTCTCGCTGTTGTGAACGAACCGCTCCAGACGACCATCGGCCATCAGCACGTTTCGGCGGGTGGCCAGACCCTCGCCGTCGCTCCCGGTGGCCGTGTGGGCCGCCGAGTCGGTCGGGTCGTCCACCAAGGTCAGCAACGGAGCAGCGACGTCCTCGCCCAACCGGTCGGCAAACAGCGACCGACCCTTCTGCACCGCCTCGCCGCTGAGGGTTCCTCCCACGATTCCCAGGAACTGGGCACTGACCCACGGATCCAGCACCACAGTCATCCGACCGGAGGGCGGCTTCACGGCCCCCAGCATCCGGGTGGATCGCTCAGCCGCGTCGGCGGCGGCCTCCTCCACATCGAGGTCAGCCGGCTCCCGCCCCAACGAGAACCCGAAGCCGGTCTGCGTCTCGCCATCCTGTTCAGCCAACGCATAGGACGACAGGAAGCATCCGGTCTCCCGGCCTGTCACCAGGATCCCGGTCGTGGTGGCCACGGCGCTCTCCGAGATGGAGTCCGAGTAATCGGCTGACTCCACGCCGCTGATGCGAGGGTCGGCGGCCCGGGTCCGGCGTTCCAGATCCAGGGCCAGAGCCACCTTGGCCTCGGTCGGGTGGTCAACCAGCGTCGCCCGGTAGAGGTCCAGCTCAGCGGCCTCCACGCCGTCCGGCTCAGCCAAGGCGCAGTGCTCGTCCGGTGTGGCGAACGTCAAGTTGTCCCTGGCCTCGGCCAGAACCTCGGCCAGGGCGTCTGGATCTAGAGTCCCCGCGTAGGCGAAGCCCTGGCGGCCGTCGCGGACTACCCGGACGCCGACCCCCTGGGACTCGGCCGAGGTCAGCGACTCGACCTCACCCTCATAGGCGCGTACCTCGGTCTCCCGCTCGTGGACGACCACCGCCTCCACCTGCTCGCCCTCGTCGGCCCAGCCGACGATTCGCTCCGCCAGGTCCAACAGCTCGGGCACCTCAGGCCGCCGTCCCACCCACCGTCAGGCGGGACACCCGCAAGGTCGGTGTCCCGTCTCCGACCGGTACGCCCTGCCCGTCTTTGCCGCAGGTCCCGGGCGACCCCATGGCGAAGTCCCCGGCGATGGCGTCGATGTCGAGGAGAACCGCCGGGCCGTTGCCGATGAGGTTGCCCTCCCGGATAGGCGCCGTCAGTCGGCCATCTTCGATCAGGTAGGCCTCGGTCATCCCGAACACGAAGTCGCCGGTAGCCGTGTTGACCTGGCCACCACCCAGCTGGGCCACGTACACCCCATGGTCGGTTCCAGCCACGATCTCCTCCGGGTCGTCGTCGCCAGCCTCCAGGTAGGTATTGGTCATACGGACCATCGGGAGGTACCGGTAGCCCTGGCGGCGGCCATTGCCTGAGCTGTGCCGCCCCTCCTTCCGGGCCCGCAGGCTGTCCCACATGTAGTCGGTCAACTCACCGTCGCTGATCAGCACGTTGCGTTGGGCAGGCCGGCCCTCGTCGTCGACGGCGTAGCAGCCCCACTCCCCGGTCATGGTGCCGTCGTCCACCAAGCTGACCCCGGGGGCCGCCACCACCTCGCCTCGCCTCCCGGCGAACACCGAGGCAGACTTGGCGATCAGGTCGGCCTCCAGGCCGTGCCCGCAGGCCTCGTGAAACAGGACGCCGCCGCCGCCCGGGCCAACGACCACCGGCATCTCACCGCTGGGGGCCGGTACGGCATCCAACTTGGTCAGGGCCCGCTCGGCCGCCCGGCGGGCCAGGTCTCCCACGTCGACCCGGTCGAACAACTCGAAGCCCACGGTGTGGCCCACCGATTCGCGGCCGGTCTGGAGGCCCGAGTCGCCGCTGGCTACGCAGGACACCGAGAACAGGGTCCGGACTTGGCGGTCCCCGGTCAGTAGGCCCTCGCTATTGGCGATCTGGATTCGTCGTTGACTGTCGGCGTAGCGGGCCGTGACCTGTGTGATGGCACCATCTCGGGCCCGGGCCGCCTCGTTGGCCTCGGCCAGCAACGCCACCTTTCGGTCCTTGGCCACGTCGGACGGAAGAACCTCCACCACGGCCGATGGCGGACCTGACGGCCTGTCGAGGACCACCTCGCGCACTCCTCCACCCCCACCCCGTGCAGCGGCTGAGGCAGCCGCCGAGGCGGCCCGCAGGCTGGTCGGCGACAGGTCGGCTGTGTGGGCGAACCCGGTGGTCTCCCCAACCACCACCCGGATCCCGGCACCCCGGTCCCGGCCACTAGCCATCTCCTCGATGCGGCCGTCGTCGAGGAGCGCCGAGGTTGACCTCCGGTCCTCCACGAACACCTCGGCGAACTCACCTCCCGTGGCCAGCGCCTCGCCTAAAACGTCCTGCAGTAGTCGGGGGTCCACCATCGGCTCGATCCCCGCCCCAGCGATCCGGTCCTTCATCTACGCCTCCGTCTCATCTCTCCGCCAGCCGGCCGGTCTTCACCGACTCAGGGCGGATGCGTAGGGTACCGCTGTGCCCCCGATGCCTGGGTTGCGCGGCCTGGCCGTGCTTACCGTCACCGATGCCGACACGGCCGTCGCCCTGCGATCCGGCGAGGTCCCGACACTGGCTACGCCGCGCCTGGTCGCCCTGTTGGAAGAGGCCACGGTGTCCGCTCTGGACGGCTACCTCGGCAAGGGAGAGACCAGCGTCGGCATGCGGGTCCACATCGACCATCTGGCCCCGTCGGCCCCCGGCAGCCTGGTGGACGCCGAAGTCGTGCTGGAGGCCGTGGAGGGCCGACGACTGACATTCGCCGGCACGGCCCGGGTCGGCGACGACGTAGTGGCCAGGGCCACCATCGTCCGGGTGGTCGTGGAGACCGACCGGTTCCTGGACCGAGTGACCGGTGGGGCCGGCTGACATCGGGCCCGACGGGCACCGGGTGCTGTCGACCGGACGGTCGGGCCTCCGCCGGTCCGGAGAACCGGGAACCGGGCTTCACTGGTGGGCCGAGGTGGCCCTCGTCCTGGCCTTCTACGCCGTCTACTCAGCCATCCGGAACCTCTTCGGTTCCGAATCGGTGGAGCCCGCGGTCGCCCTGGCCAACGCCGAACGGGTCATTGACCTAGAGCGGGCACTGGGCCTCTACAGGGAGCCGGGAATCCAGGCTGCCTTCCTGGACCACAAATGGTTCATCCAATTCTGGAACCTCTTCTACGGGACGTTCCACTTCGGGCTGACCATCTTCGCCCTGGTCTGGGTCTACCGGCGGTTCCCTCACCTGTACGCCCGGCACCGGTCCACCTTCCTGTGCACCACGGGGTTGGCCCTAGTCGGGTTCAGCCTCTTCCCCCTGATGCCGCCTCGGTTGCTGTCGGACTGCGGGGAGTTCGGGGCCTGCCTGGCGTCCCTCCACCCCTACGTGGACACGGTGGCCGACGTCGGCGGCCTCTGGTCGTTCGACTCGGGGACCATGCAACGGGTCTCCAACCAATACGCCGCCATGCCAAGCCTGCACTTCGCCTGGGCTACCTGGTGCATGCTGGCGCTCTGGCCCACTCTGCGCACCCGGGCCTCTCGGGCCCTGATTGCCGCCTACCCGTTGGCCACCCTCTTCGCCGTGGTGGTGACGGGTAACCACTTCTGGATCGACGCCGTGGGTGGCCTGGTAGTGCTGGCCGCCGGCCAGGTCCTGTCTGGCCTGCTAGTGGCCGGTTGGCGCCGCTGGCGGTCGGCCGTCGAGGCCCGTTAACCGGCTCCCGCCGGGTGTCAACGTGACACCCCGGCTACCGTGTCCTCCTTGGTTCCGTCCCGGAGCCCCCGTCCCGACCCGGCCCCGCCGATAGGCCTGAGCGCCCATGCGACTCGACTCCATACGGACCCCCGCCGACCTCCGCGATCTCGAGCTCGAGGAGCTCACCGGCCTGGCCGCCGAGATCCGGCAGCGGATCGTGGACACTGTGGGCCAGACCGGAGGCCACCTGGGCTCCAACCTCGGTGTCGTCGAGCTGACCCTGGCCCTCCACCGGGTTTTCAGCAGCCCCCGGGACGCCATCCTCTGGGACACCGGGCACCAGACCTATGTCCACAAACTGCTGACCGGTCGGGTCGACCGGTTCGACGGCCTCCGCCAGGCCGGCCGGCTGTCGGGCTACCCGTCACGCGACGAGTCGGGCCACGACTGGATCGAGAACTCGCACGCCTCGACCGTGCTGTCCTACGCCCACGGCCTTGCTACGGCCCAGGCGGTCACTGGCGGAAACCGACGAGTGGTCGCGGTGATCGGCGACGGGTCCATGACCGGGGGCATGGCCTTCGAGGGGCTCAACAACCTGGGTCACAGCGGCCTGAAGGTCACCGTGGTGCTGAACGACAACGGCCGGTCGTACGCCCCGACTGTGGGCCGCCTATCCGAGAGCCTCATCCGGATCCGCTCCAACCCCATCTACATGCGCCGACAGCGTCGCCTGGAGGACCTAGCCGAGCACCTCCCGTGGGTCGGTGAGCTAGTCGAGCGGGGAATCAGCGCCACCAAGGCGGCCATCCGGGACATGTTCGAGCCCACGGCCTTCTTCGAAGCGCTCGGGGTCCACTACCTGGGCCCCTTCGACGGACACGACATCGCCGAGATGGAGGATGCCCTAGCCAACGCCATCGAGTTCGACGGCCCAGTCTTGGTCCATGTGCTGACTCAGAAAGGCCGAGGCCACGGACCGGCAGAGCAGGACCCCATCAAGCACATGCACGACACGGGAGGCGTCAAGCCGGGTAGTTACACGGCGGCCTTCACCGAGTCGCTCCTCAAGGCCGCCGAGTCGAGGCCCGAGGTGGTGGCCGTCACGGCCGCCATGCCGGACTCCACCGGCCTCCTGCCGTTCCGCGAGCGGTTCGGCGACCGGTGCTTCGACGTGGGCATCGCAGAGCAGCATGCGGTGACGGCGGCGGCCGGGATGGCCATGGGTGGGCTCCGCCCTGTGGTGGCCCTCTACGCGACGTTCTTAAGCCGGGCCTTCGACCAGGCCAACCTGGACGTCGGCCTGCATGGCCTGCCCGTGGTGTTCTGCCTGGATCGGGCGGGGATTACCGGCGACGACGGCCCGTCGCACCACGGCGTGCTGGACATCGTCCTGCTATCCAAGGTCCCCGGCATGACGATCCTGGCGCCTTCCTCCTACCAGGAGGTCCAGCAGATGCTAGAAGACGCCCTGGCCATCACCGACGGGCCGGTGGCCATCCGTTGGCCCAAGACTCCGGCACCCCACGTCGGCTGGGACGAGGTGGGTCGTGGCCTGTCGGCCCGCCGAGTGGTCGAGGCCACCGGCGACCGGACGGTGTGTCTGCTAGGAGCCGGCAAGATGCTGGCCGCTGCCCAACAGGCGGCCGACCTGCTGGCCGCCGAGGGCGTGGACGCCTCGGTTTGGGACCCGCGCTGCGTCTGCCCGTTGGATCCCGAGATGCTGGAAGACGCGGCGAGACACCGGCTGGTGGTCACCGTCGAGGACGGCTTCCGGGAGGGCGGCTTCGGCTCCGCTGTGCTGGACGACCTGGCCCGACGGTCCCCGAGCACCGAGGTGGAGGTGCTGGGCGTACCGGTAGCCCACCACGCCCACGGTGCGGCGGACGACCTGCTGGCCTCGTTCGGCCTGAACGGCCCGGGAGTGGCCGAAAGCGTCCGTAGGCGGCTGGGCTGATCCGGTCGTCGACCGCTCAGGTGAAGAAGGGGTTGTCGCCCGCCGCGTGGTCTGTGGCGTCGACCACTTCAGTGATCTCTGGGATGGCTTCCAGAATGGCCCGTTGAATTCCCTCAGTGAGGGTGGCCTGGCTCATAGCGCATCCCTGGCAGCCGCCGCCCATAGTCACGTAAGCCGTGTGGCCCTCGACGCCGACCAGGGTGGCGAAACCGCCATGGGAAGCCAGCATCGGGTTGACGTTCTGGTCCAGGAGCTGGGTGATCCGCTCCGGAACCTCGCCTTCCAGGACCAGTTCGCCGACGTCGCCCAACGGGTTGGGTCGGTTCGGGTTGCGGATGACCAGGCCGCCCTGCACCGGGTTGCTCGGCAGATCGAGGGTGGCCCCGGCCAGCTTCGACTGGCTCTCGTCGCCTACCGCGAACTCCAGGCCGCCGAACTCCCACCGGTGGCAGCCGTCGGGCAACTCAGAGATGGGTGTGAAGGCCAGGTCGTAGACATAGTCGACGCCAGACACGCCGGTCACGTCGATCTGTAGGGCCAGGGAGGCCGGCTCGTCCTCGCCGGCACGGACTTCGAGCACCTTGGCCAGGGCGGCCTCGGTGACCGAGATGACCGGCTCGTCGGTGGACGGTGCGGCGTCGAGAGTGGTCTGGTCGCTCATGTCCTAAGGCTACCGGCTTGTACTGGGCACACTTCGATGGCCCCCACGTTGCACCGGTAGGTTCTCGGATATGACCGACTCCTCCTCCGCCCCTGCCGTGGTCTCCGTCCGCCGAGACGGGGACGTGGCCATAATCGACCTCGACGACGGCAAGGCGAACGCCCTTGGACACGAGACCATCGCCGCCCTGCTGGCCTCCCTCGACCAGGTGGAGGCCGACGGAGCTGACGCCGTGGTGCTGGCCGGCCGGCCGGGCCGTTTCTCGGCCGGCTTCGACCTGACCGTGATGCAGGCGGGCCCGGCCGAGGCACAGGCAATGCTGAAAGCCGGGGTAGACCTGTTCCTCCGGCTGTATCTGTTTCCCCGGCCCGTGGTGGCGGCCTGCACCGGGCACGCCATCGCCGCCGGCGCCATCCTCTTGTTGTCGAGTGACGTACGCGTCGGGGCGGCCGGTGAGTTCAAGGTCGGCCTGCCCGAGGTCACCATCGGTATGCCGCTCCCGTTCTTCGCCACGGAGTTGGCCCGAGACCGCGTCTCCAAGCGGCACTACGCGCAGGTCATCCTGGGCCGGATGACCGACCCGGCCGCCGCGGTGGACGTCGGGTTCCTCGACGAGGTGGTCGATCCCGACGATGTCGTGGAGGTGGCTCTGGACCGGGCTCGGGCCCTGACCGGGGTCAGCCGGGGCGGGCTGGTGCGCACCCGGGTGACGTCTCGGGGGGCGGTGGCAGATGCGATCCGTGCCGGCCTGGAGGACGACCTCGCCCATTTCAACGTCGAAGGCTGAGCGGTCAGGGCGCAGCACTGACCATGCCCGAACGTTACGACGGCCTGCTGCTAGTGGCCTTCGGGGGACCTGAGGGACTAGACGACGTCGAACCGTTCCTGGCCCGGGTGACATCCGGCCGCTCCATCCCGCCCGACCGCCTGGCCGAGGTAGCGGACCGTTACCGATCGGTCGGTGGTCGGTCCCCGTTGAACGGGCGCATGCGGACGCTGCGAGATGCCATCCGAGCCGAATTGGATCGGCGGGGCCTCGACGTGCCCGTCTTCTGGGGCAACCGGAACGCCGACCCGCTACTGGCCGACGCTGTGGCCGCCATGAGCAACGCTGGGGTCCGACGGGCCCTGGCCTGGACGGCCTCCCCCTACGCCTCCTACGAGACGTGTCGCCGGTACGGCGAGAACCTGGAAGCGGCCCAGACGGCCGTCGGTCCGGGAGCGCCAGTAATCGATCGGGTCCGGCGCCACCACGACCATCCGGGCCTCATCAATCCGGCCGCCGACCGATTGGTCGAGGCCCTCGACCGACTGCCCGCGAACCGACGGGACCGGGCCCACCTCCTGTTCTCCGCCCATAGCATTCCGACCGCCCTGGCCGACACCTGCGCCTACGTGGCCCAACTCCGCGACACGGCACGCCTGGTCGCCGAGCGGGTGGATCCCGAGCATCGGCACGACCACGAGGTGGTCTGGCAGTCCCGTAGTGGCTCGCCGCAGGTCCCGTGGCTGGAGCCCGACGTAGGCGACCGGATCCAGGCCCTGGCGGCCGCCGGAGTGGACGCCGTGGCCGTCTCCCCCATCGGCTTCCCAGTGGAAAACTTCGAGGTCGCCTGGGATCTGGACGTGGAGGCATCCGGGCGGGCCGCCGACGCCGGCGTGGCGTTTACCCGGGCCGAAGCAGTAGATGACGATCCTCGCTTCGTCTCCATGGTGGTGGACCTCCTTGTCGAGAGACTCGGCCACGATCCCGAACCAATCCGATCGGGCCTCGGATCCCTCGGCGTCCCGGTCGACGCCTGCTCCAAGACGTGCTGCCCAGGACCCCGCCCCTGACCGCCGCCGACCCGCCGAGCATCCCCGAACGCCGGTAGACCGACAGGTAATTTCGGTGGTGATGAACCATGCTCGTATCGCCTCGGAAGCCCTCCGCTTCCGACTGGGAACGTTCTCTACCCCGATAGGCGGATCCCCGGCGCTGGATCCTGAGGAGGCCGGGGCCATCCTGGTGGCCTGCGGGGACCCTGGCGTTGACCACGCCCTACGGATGGTCGGTCAGACCTGGCAACAGGCGGGTCTAATCCCCGAGACCATCGAGCAACCCTGGTCGGCCGGTGATGCGGCACGAATGCGGTCGGTCGGCGGAGTCGCCCTGCTCGACGCCCTAGACGATCTGGTCTCCGGCATCTCCCGCTGCCGCATCCTGTCCTGAGCCCGGCTTTCCAGCGGTCGCCGGGAAGGTGCCGCGGCGGGGACCATGACCCGCAGTACGGTCGCCACGGGGCTCCGGTGGGCGATGTCGCACCCCCATGCCATGCTCGCCTTACGGCGCCACGACCGACGACCAGCCACCACCGAGGCCGATGAGTAAGCAGCAGAAACTCCTCCCTGATGACCGGCCCTTCGCCCGTCAGGTCGTGGAGGTCCCGGTCGCCGACGAGATGAAAGAGTCCTTCCTCGCCTACTCCCTCTCGGTGATTACGGCCCGGGCCATCCCCGACGTTCGGGACGGCCTCAAGCCGGTTCAGCGGCGCATCCTCTATTCGATGCTGCGTATGGGTGTGCGTCCCGACTCCCCGCACCGAAAGAGCGCACGGGTGGTGGGCGACACCATGGGTCGTTACCACCCGCACGGTGATGCAGCGATCTACGACGCCCTGGTGCGCATGGGCCAGACGTTCTCGCGGGGCATGACCCTGATCGACCCGCAGGGCAACTTCGGTTCGCTGGACGACCCACCAGCCGCCCCCCGTTACACCGAGTGCCGCCTCACCGAGGCAGCCATGGCCATGGTCCGGGAGCTCGACGAGGACACGGTGGAGTTCCGTCCAACCTACGACGGGGAGGCCACCGAACCCGTCTCGCTGCCAGCCCTCCTCCCCAACCTGCTGCTGAACGGCACCACGGGGATCGCCGTGGGCATGGCCACCAACATGCCCACCCACAACCTGGCTGAGGTCCACGCGGCGGTCGCCCTGGTGATGAAGAAACGTCGCCCGAAACCCACTACCGACGAGCTGATGGCCGTCCTACCCGGCCCGGACTTCCCCAGTGGGGGAATCCTGGTCGACGACGGCATCCGCGAGGCCTACGAGACGGGCCGGGGGACCATCCGGCTTAGGGCCCGGGCCCACGTGGAGGACATTGGTCGGGGCCGACAAGCCATCGTGGTCACCGAACTCCCATACCTGGTGGGGCCGGAGCGCGTGATCGCCAAGCTCAAGGAGTTGAACGAGACCGGACGAGTGGCCGGCATCTCGGACTTTAAGAACCTGTCGGACCGCCACACCGGGTTGCGCCTCCAGGTCGCCGTTAAGCCGGGGCACAACCCGCAGGCCGTACTGGGTGAGCTGTACCGGCTTACCCCGCTGGAGGAGACCTTCGGGATCAACAACGTGGTCCTGGTGGACGGCGAGCCCCGGACCCTCGGGATCTACGACCTCTGTCGCCACTACATCGACCACCGTTTGGAGGTGGTGGTCCGCCGGACGAACCACCGGCTAGCCCGGGCCGAGGAACGCCTCCACATCGTGGCTGGCCTCCTGATCGCCCTGGACGCCATCGACGAGGTGGTGGCCATCATCCGCGGCTCGGAGGACGCGGCGACGGCTCGCGAGGCCCTAATGGACCGCTTCTCGCTGAGCAGGAACCAGACCGACCACATCCTAGATATGCCCCTGAAGCGCCTGACAGCGCTCGAGACCCGGCGTCTGGAAGAGGAGCGAGAAGAGCTTGAAGCGGCGATCGGGGACTTCAAGCAGCTCCTCAAGTCGGAGACCCGTCGTCGCACCCTCGTAGTGGCCGAGCTGACCGAGGCCGTGGAGGCATTCGGTCGGCCGCGACGGACCGAGATCGTCCACCCGGATGACCTTCCCGTGTTCGACACCACGGAGGTGGCCGAGGACGTGGCCGACGAGCCTTGCGTGGTGACCCTGACCACATCAGGCCAGATTGGCCGGTCACCCGCTGACGGGGCCCGGCGCGCTGCTCCCGGGCGCCACGACGTGCTGGTCGCCTCCCTCCTGACCCGGACCCCAGCTACCGTCACCGCGGTGACGTCGGAGGGCCGGGCCCTCCAGGTGCTGGCTGCCGAGCTGGCTGACGGCGCTGGCCGAGCCCGGGGCGCCGGTGCTGCCCAGGCCTTCGGTACCAACCGAGGTGAGTCCATCTACACGGTGGTGGCTGAGGGCGACGAGCACCTGGTGTTGGCGACGGCCGGTGGGATGACCAAGCGGCTGACCCTCGACGAGGTCCGCTCCACCCGCAATGGCAAGCCCCTGCTCAAGTTGAAGACCGGCGACCGGGTGACCGCCGCCTTCACCGCCCCCAACGGTGTGGACGTAGTCCTCGTGGCCTCCGACGGCCAGGTCCTACGGACCCCGGTGGACGGCATCAGCGTGCAAGGGCGCGGGGCGGCCGGTGTGGCCGGAATGAAGCTCCGGCCCGGTGCGACGGTGGTCGGCGCAGCCGTCATCCTGGGCGAAGACGTCCTCATCACGGTGACCGACGACGGCGGAGTCAAAGCCACCCTGGTGTCGGAGTTGGACGCCAAGGGGCGGGGCGGCGTCGGGGTGCGAGCCACCCGGCTGGGAGACGGGACGACCCTGACCTTGGCCCATGTCGGACCCCCGATGGGCCTTCTGGCCATCATGGCCGCAGACGACGACCCAAAGAAGCCCGATCCGAACCCGGTGCCTCTCGTCCTGGAACCGACTCGCCGGGACCTGGTGAGCGCACCGTCTGAACGACAGATCCTGGCCATCGGCCCGGCCAGGTGGTGACCGTGGCCACCACGGCCAAGAAACCCACCACGGCCAAGAAACCCACCACGGCCAAGAAGCCCGCTGCGGCCAAAAAAGGCGGAGCAAAGGGGTCCGGTAACGGTTACGACGCCGACGCCATCCAGACTCTCGAGGGTCTGGAGGCGGTCCGCAAGCGGCCCGGGATGTACATCGGCGGCACGGGCGCCCCCGGTCTGATGCACCTGGTCTGGGAACTCGTGGACAACGCCGTCGATGAGGCTTCGGCCGGTTTCGCCGACCGGATCGAGATCACCCTGCACCGCGACCAGTCGGTCGAGGTGGCCGACAACGGCCGGGGCATTCCTATCGACCGACACGCCAAGCGCAAGGTCTCGGCCTTGGAGGTCGTGCTGACCGAGCTCCACGCGGGGGGCAAGTTCGGTGGCGGGGCCTACGGGGCCTCGGGGGGACTTCACGGGGTCGGTGCCTCGGTGGTCAACGCGCTGTCCAGCAAGCTGGTGGCCCAGGTGGACCGGGACGGCCATACCTACGAGTTGGCCTTCCGGGAGCGGGTGGCCGGCCAGTTCTCCGGATCCTCGTTCACCGCTGGCCACCAGCTCGCGAAGGTCAAGCGGATCTCCAAGAACAAGACGGGAACGCGTATCCGCTTCTGGGCTGACCGGGACGTCTTCGACGCCGATGCCCGGGTAGACACCGAAGAAGTCCATCAACGAGTCGTCCAGGCGTGCTTCCTGGTCCCCGGCGTAAAGATCCGGGTAGTCGACAAACGGGCTGGCGCCTCCTCGGATCCATTCGAGTTCGTGTCCCGGGGAGGCCTGGCCGACCTGGTCGACCACCTCTCCACCGGCGAGAACGCCTGCGAGGTCATTGCCCTGTCGGGCATAGACACCTTCACCGAACGTGTCCCGGTGGACGGCAAGATGCGCGACGTCGAACGGGAGTGCACCGTAGAGGTGGCCCTGCGGTGGGTGAAGGGCTACGACACCCGCCTGGAATCGTTCGTCAATACCATCCCCACAGTCCAGGGGGGTACCCACACCGCGGGGTTCGACCGGGCCCTGACCCGCGCCGTTAACGACGTCCTCCTGAAAGACACCCGGAAGCTGGCCAAGCTGGCCAAGGAGAACAAGCACCGGGCCACCAAGGAGGACGTGCAAGAGGGCATGGTGGCTGCCTGCAAGGTGGTCTTCCCTGAACCCCAGTTCCGGGGCCAGACCAAGCAGGAGCTGGGCACCCCGGCCATCGAGAAGATCGTCTACGACGTGGTGAAACAGGGCATCACTGACTGGTTCTCGGGAAGCGGTCCCAAGACCCACATCAATGCGGTGCGAGACAAGCTGGCCAACGCGGTCATCAACCGTGTGAGCTCCAAGCAACTGCTGGAGACCCGCCGGAAGGCGGCCAGCATGGGGTCCACCGGCATGCCCGACAAGTTGGCCGATTGCCGGACCCACGGACCCGACTCGGAGCTGATCATCGTCGAGGGCGACTCGGCGGCCGGGCCAGCTAAGGCGGGGCGCAACGCCGAGTACATGGCCATCCTCCCCCTACGGGGCAAGGTGGTGAACGCGGGCAAGGCCACCCTCAAGCAGGTACTGGACAACGCCGAGGCCCAGGCGCTCTTCACCGCCGTGGGCGCCGGGTCGGGTCGGGACTTCGACCTGGAATCGGCCCGGTACGGCCGCATCGTCATCCTGTGTGACGCCGACGTGGACGGGAGCCACATCCGGTGTCTGCTCCTCACTCTCATCCACGAGTACATGCGCCCCCTGCTGGAGGCGGGCCGTGTGTACGCCGCGCAACCGCCCCTCTACACCTGCCGGGTCGGCGACACCATCCACCGGGCGTTCAATGACGAGGAACGGGACGACATCGTAAAGGCGCTGGCCAAAGGGGGTCGTAAGCCCGAGAACCTTAAATGGAACCGCTTCAAGGGCCTGGGCGAGATGAACGTCGAAGAACTAGCCGAGTGCGCCCTAGACCCGGAGACCCGGATCCTCCGTCAGCTCACCATGGCCGAGGGCCGGGAAGCCAAGAAGGCTGCAGAACTCTTCGACGTCTTGATGGGAGCCGACGTGGGCCGAAGACGCGACTACCTGATTGCCAATAGCAGCCTGCTGGATCCCGACGCCCTCGATATCTAGGACCTGTCCGATGCCAGACCTCCCGCGCTCCTTCTCGCCCTCGTCGGCCGGCGTCTGGAAGCAGTGCCCACGACGGTGGCGGTACCGCTACGTCGAAAGGCTCCCCGATCCTCCGGGCATCCCCGCCCTGATAGGCACCTTCGCCCACCGCGTGCTGGAACTCCTGTGCGACGAGCCGGCCGCCGACCGCACGGTGGACCGGGCCCGGGAACTGGCCGGCCGGGCCTGGCCGGAAACGGCCATCAATCCCGACTTCGTGGCCCTGGGCCTGGACGATCGCCAAGTCCACGACTTCCGCTGGAAGGCCTGGACGGCCATCGAGGGGCTCTGGGCCCTGGAGGACCCGGCTGGCGTCGAGGTCCGGGCCACCGAGTGCCGGGTAACTGCCACGGTGGGCGGAGTGCCCTTCTACGGCATCGTGGACCGCCTGGACGGGGACGGTGACGGCCTGGTGATCACCGACTACAAGTCGGGTAAGGCCCCTAGGAGCGCGGACCGACCGAAGTCCCTTGACCAGGTCCTTCTTTACGCGGCGGCCGTCGAGGACAGCATGGGCGAGCGTCCGGATCGGGCCCGCCTCCTCTATCTGGGCGCCGAGATCCTGGAGACCGCCGTCTCCGAGGACCTTCTGGCCGACACCACCGGCCGCTTCGCCAAGTCCTGGGACGAGGTCGGTGCGGCCTGCTCCGGCGACCACTTCGAGACCCGCCCGGGGCCGCTGTGCGGCTGGTGCCCGTACGTGGACCGTTGCGACGACGGGCGGGCCGAGGTGAAACGGCGGGTGGGCGCCGGGCGGATGCGCGAGGACGCTCCGGCGCGTGCCCTGCTCGGCCTCTGACTGAGGAGGTTCAGTCGGCCCGGCGGCGACGTCGCCACAGGGCCAATATCAGGGCCACCAGGGCTACCGCCGCCAGCACCCCGAAGCGGTGCAGTAGGTCGGCCCGTTCGTCGGTCATCTCCACTGACGGGGTCTCGAACGGTCGCAGGCCATCGTCCGCCGAATCGGCCGGCGGTGGATCCCCAACCGTCTCGGTGGCTACCTCAGGACCGACCCCGGCGGAAGCTTCGGATGGGACCGGCCCGTCGCCGACCACCGGAATGGCCTCCAACAGGCTGTCCACCGGGCTATCGGCAGTGGGACGGGGCCGGGCTCGCTGGGCCTGCGGGTCGTAGGCCATCAGGCCACAGCCTCGACCGGAGTACCGGCCAGTCCGTCGGAGAGCGGTAACCGGTCTAGGAGGGCATCGAACTCGGCTGCCGCCTCGGCCGCCCCGGGTCGTCGCCCCAGAGCATGGATTGGAAGGGACCGGGCCGCCGCCTCGGTGACGGCGGCTCGGAGATGAACAGGCGGCAGACACCGTCCCGGGTACGCCTCACCCAGCTGTTCATGCCAGTACCGACCGTCCCGGGTCCGACCCAAACGGTTCACGGAAATCCCGACAAGGTCGGGTCGACCGTCGGGACGTCGCAGACGAATGCGGTCGATGGTCTGGACCATCCGGGCTACACCGTCCACAGCCCACGCACCCGGTTCGGTCACCAGGAGCACCGCGTCAACGGCGAACAGGGCGTTGACGGTGAGCAGGCCCAGCGAGGGCGGGCAGTCAACGAGGACCAGGTCGTGGCCGGTCCCGACCCCGCCCCGGAGAGCCAGGGCCAACCGGTCCTGAGCTCCCAGGGGGTCGGTGGCCAACTGCGGCTCGCGTACGGCCAGATCAGGCGAAGAGGCCACTAGATCGGGCACCGGGCCGAGATCAGATGGCCACCCGCTGGGCTCCACCTCCGACGCCAGGCCACCGGGACGCTCTTCGGCCAGCACCCGGTCCACCCCGGGACCGGGTTCGAACACCCCGAGGCCCGTGGTGGCGTTACCTTGCGGGTCCAAGTCCACGACGAGGACGGCCAGGCCTCGAGCCGAGGCAGCCGAAGCCAGTCCCAGCACCACGGTGGTCTTTCCGACCCCGCCCTTCTGGTTCACTACGGCCACCGCGACCATGGCGGCAACCTAACCCACGGCACCCGGTCTGCCGGGTCCCCTCGGACCCAGTGACTGGTCCTCCGGAGCGGCCTGTCAGCCGCCGGTACGCTGCGACGGTGCCCGAGCTCCCCGAGGTCGAGACGGTACGCCGGCAACTCGATCCGCTGATCCGGGGGGCCGTAGTGGTCGCCGGGCGGGCCCACCCCTCGGCCAAGTTCGCCTCGGGCCCGGACGCCGTCGGCCACCGGTTCTCTAGCGTGGACCGTCGGGGCAAGTACCTGCTGTTGGGCCTAGAACCGGTCACCTCCCCGAGTGGGGCGCCGCTGGAACTGGTCGTCCACCTCGGGATGACCGGAGCTCTCTACGTAGACCCCTCCCCACCCGTCGACCCTTATGCACGGGCCGAATGGGAACTGGACGATGGTCGCTGGCTCTGGTTTCGGGACGTCCGACGGTTCGGGCGCACGGTGGTGGTCCTACGGGGCGACCACCGGTTGTTGCCCACTCTCCGGGATCTGGGACCAGAACCCTTCGACCCGGCCCTGACCGGGGCGTCCTTCCACCGGGCCCTGGTCGGCAGCCGTCGCCGGGTCAAGACGCAACTCCTGTCCCAGCGCCTCGTTGCCGGAGTCGGCAACATCTACGCAGACGAGGCCCTCTGGCGGGCCGGCATCAACCCCGGAACCCGACGGGTCGGGCCCGAACGCGCTACCCGCCTCCTCAACCACCTCCGGGACGTTCTGGCCGAGGCGCTGGACCACGGGGGAACCACCCTGCGCGACTACCGGACCCCGGACCGGTCAACCGGATCGAACCAGCACCGGTTGGATTGCTACGGACGTTCCGGTCTCCCCTGCCGAGAATGCGGTGGACTGCTGACCAGTCGGCCGATCGATCAGCGGACTACCACCTGGTGTCCCACCTGCCAGGCCCGGTGATCGGCAAGAAATACGGCCTCGGACCCCCCGGGGTGCCCCGACCGCCGAGCAGTCGACCTCTACGCTCAACCCCGTGGACGCCGCCCCCCGACGCCAACTCCGGGCGGTACTCCCCCTCGCCCTGGCCGTAGTAGCCCTGGCCGCCGTCCCGGCCCTGGCCGGTGCATTCGACGAGGAGATCGCTGCCCTCCGAGACGACATTGCCGACCACCACGACCTCATCGGCGACCAGGAAGACCTCATCGAGGACCACCACGACCTCATCGGCGACCAGGAAGACCTCATCGAGGACCACCACGATCGAATCGCCGAGCTGGAGGGCGATCTGGTTGATCTGGACCACCAGATTGCCGAGACCGACGAACTGATCGGCGACGAGGCCACTGAGCTGCGGATCCTGGAGGTGCGTCTCGAGCTGCTGGCCGACCGGTTCGCCCGGATCCTGACTTCCCGAGACGAGCCGGCCTTCCTCCATCGAACCATGGCGGTCGACGCCTACTTGCAGAACAACGAGCGGATGAACGCCGTGCTCACCCAATCGGCCCACCTCGCCAACGACGCCCTAGAGGGCGTTCGGGACCAGATAATTTACGACTCGGTGATCGAGGAGGCCCAGAACCGCCTCGACCTCGTAGACGCTGAACTCCGGCTCGCCGCCGATTCGGTCCGGGGCCTCCATGCCCTGAAAGCGGAGGCCGAGCAACGGCGGGTCCAGGCCATGTCTTCTCGCTCCGCGACAGAGGACGCTAAGCCGGCCGTCCGGGAGGCCATCGGGCGGGTCTACGACGACATCGCCGACGCCCGATCGACCATCGCCGACCTGGAGACCCGGATCCTGGAACAGGAGGCCCAGATCCCGGAACTGGAGGCCCAGATCCAGGAACTGGAAGCCCAAATCCAGGAATTTGAACGCCTGGACGTCACCCGGACGTGGGCTGGCCTACAGGGGAACGACATCCCACGGCCCGCCCTGGCCGTCAAAATCGACAACGTGACTCGAGCCCACCCGCAGTCGGGGGTGAACCAAGCTGACGTCGTCTACGAGGAACTGGTGGAGGGTGGAGTGACGCGGCTGGTGGCCGTGTTCCAATCCACCTCTGCTGAGACGGTGGGACCGATCCGGTCGGCCCGGACGTCGGATCCGCAACTGCTGTCCGGCTTCGACCGGCCCCTGTTCGCCTACTCGGGAGCTAACCGGGGAACCCGTCAGGAACTGGCCACCTCGTCGATGGTCGACGTCGGTTACAGCGCCCTCACCGACGACTACTGGCGAGATAAGTCCCGTCGGCCGCCCCACAACCTCTACGTCTCGCCCGACACCCTCTGGGCCCACCACACCGACCGGACCGGGGTTCCCCCTGCACCGTTCCTTTACCGACATGTGGGCCAGGCTCATCACCCGGACGCCGAGGAAGCCGCCGGGGTGAACATCGACTTCGGCCTCACCGAGGTCGACTACGAGTGGGACGGCACCGGCTGGGCCCGCACGCACGGTGGTAACCCCCACGTGGACCACTCCGGAACCCGGGTTGCGCCAGCCAACGTCGTGGTGCAGTTCATCTCCTATGGCTGGTCCAAAGCCGACTCCCGCTCCCCAGAGGCCCGTACCACAGGCTCGGGAGAGGCCTGGGTGTTCACCGACGGCCACGTAGTTCGAGGCCAGTGGAGCCGACCCGACGAGGCCCTCCCGGCCGTGTTCACAGCCGACGGGAAGCCCGTCCGGCTAACCCCGGGCAATACATGGGTCGCCCTTGCCAAGTCGGGAACCGCCGATTGGTGGGACTGAGCCCCGCCGAACCTCCAGGTCGGTTGGGTCAGGCCGGGGCGGCGACGGCGAACACGTCGGCCGGCACTGTGCCGTCCGCCGTCATCGTCAGCACTCGGATCCCGTCCTCGGTGACGAGCACCGTGTGCTCAAACTGGGCCGTTCGGCGACCATCCAAGGTGACCGCCGTCCAGTCGTCGTCCCATAGCCCGCACGCCGGATCTCCCAGGGTCAGCATGGGCTCGACGGTGAAGGTCATACCCGGAACCAGGATCGTCTGGGCACGCGGATCGTGGTAGTGCGGGATCTGCAGGCCGCTATGGAACTCGGTGCCAATTCCATGTCCGATGAACTCACGCACCACCCCCAGTCCGTGGCGGTTGGCGTGTCGTTCTATGGCCCGGCCGATGGCGTGGACTGGTTGCCCGGGCCCGGCCGCTGAGATCCCGAGTTCCATGGCGGCCCGGGTCTCAGCGATGAGACGCAGGTCGTGGTCGCTGACCTCGCCCACTGGAAAGGTGACCGAGGTGTCCCCGTGGACGCCGTCCAGGTAGATGGTGACGTCAACGTTCACGATGTCGCCGTCGGCCAGCGGCCGACTGTCGGGTATCCCGTGGCAGATCACCTCGTTGACTGAGGTACAGACCGACTTGGGGTAGCCGCGGTAGTTCAGTGGGCTGGGGTAGCCGCCGCGGGCCACCGTGGCTGCGTGCACGACCTCGTCCAGGTGGTCGGTAGTCACGCCGGGTACCACGTGGGGCCCCACCTCGAGCAGGATCCCAGCAGCTGCCTCACCGGCCCGACGCATCCGCTCCACCTCCTCGGGTGTACGCACTGACGACGAGGTCGACGGCCCGGGATCCCCGGAAAGGGCGTATGGGGGGCGTCCAATTCCGGCCGGTACAGGTCGGGTGGGGCTCTGGAGCCCCGGTCGGACCGGGGGTTCGGACCGGGGGACTAGGGGTGCTGGACGGCGCTTCCGCTTGGTCACCTGCCGATGCTACCGGCGTCTGTCGTAGGGGGCCGCCGGACGGTCAGCGTAAGAAGCGGCTGACGCTGTCCACCACGCAGGCCGGACGATCGCTGCCCTCAACCTCCACGGTCACCCGGATCACGGCCTGGTAGCCCCCCGATACCTCGTCCACCGAAATCAGCTCCGCACCGCCCCGGACCCGCGAATCCACCAGGACGGGCGACGGAAACCGGACCTTCTCCGTTCCGTAGTTGATGCCCATGGAGATCCCGTCCACCCGGATCAGGTCGGGAAGCATCTTGTTGGTCAGCGAGAGGGTCAGGTAGCCGTGGGCGATGGTGGTGCCGAACGGCCCGGCAGCGGCCCGTTCACGGTCCACGTGGATCCACTGGTGATCACCAGTGGCCTCAGCGAACAGGTCAATCCGGGTCTGGTCGACCTCCATCCAGTCGGTGTAGCCCAGGTGGGTTCCCACAGCGGCCGGTAGGTCATCGGGGCTATCAAAGACGGTGGGCATGGGTCCTCCGGTTGGTGGTCGGAATCGAAGGTCGGGCGGCGGTCCGTTGGTGGCGCCGACACTACGCTCCCGGTCAGCCGGAAGGCCCGGCGGGCCTTGTGACTCGGGAGGTGCCATGGCTGCGTCGGGAAGCAGGAAGGCCATCATGGCCGCCCTGATCGCCAACTCCGGCATCGCCGTGGCCAAGTTCCTGGGGTTCCTGGTCACACAGTCGTCGGCCATGCTGGCCGAGGCCGTCCACTCGGTGGCCGACGTGTCGAACCAAGGCCTGCTCCTGCTCGGCGGCCGTCGGTCCCGCCGCGAACCCACTGCGACCCACCCGTTCGGGTACGGACGGGAGCGCTACTTCTGGTCGTTCGTGGTCTCCGTAGTGCTGTTCTCGCTCGGTTCGGCCTTCGCCGTCTACGAAGGCATCGAGAAGGTCCGCCACCCTCACGAAATCCACAGCGTCGGCTTGGCGCTGGCCATCCTGGGCACCGGCATCGTTCTGGAGTCGTGGTCGTTCCGCACAGCCATTGTGGCGGCATCGCCGGAACGGCGAGGCCTGTCGTGGCGGAAGTTCATCCTTCAGACTCGCAACCCGGAGCTGCCCGTGATCCTGCTGGAAGACGCCGGGGCACTATTCGGTCTGGTAATCGCCGCAGCCTCCGTAAGTCTGTCGGCGGCCACCGACCAGCCCCGGTGGGACGGGGTGGGGACCATCCTCATCGGCCTGCTGTTGGGGGTCATCGCTGCCGTCTTGGCCCGGGAGATGAAGAGCCTCCTGATCGGCGAGTCGGCCGACGATGGCGACCGGAAAGCCATCCTTGCCGCCATCGGGGAGACCCCGGGCGTCTCGTCGGTGGTCCACCTCCGGACTCAGCACTTGGGTCCGGACGAGATCCTGGTCGGAGCACGGGTCGCCTTTGACCCCGGCCTTGACGTGGCCGCAGTGGCCGCCGCAGTGGATGAAGTTGAGGAGCGGGTCCGGGCCGTCGTACCGGCGGCCCACCCCATCTACGTCGAACCGGCGAATCCGGCGTAACGGCACCGCACCTGCTGAAGCTCAGCCCACCGAGGCCCCCAGGATCCCTCCGATCCAGTAGGTGGCCATGCAGGCCCCCCCGGCCACCAGCATCTGGCGGATGGCCGTCCTGACCACCGAGCGCTCGGTGAGCCGGGCCAGCATTCCGCCGACGGTCGCCGTGGCACCGACCCCGAGAAGGGCTGACGCCCAGACGGCGCCCGTTCCCGACCCTCCCAGCCAAGGGATCAGCGGCACGAAGGCCCCGAGGGCGAAGGCCAGGAAACTGGCCGTGGCCGCGGCCAGCGGGCTGCCCAGCTGGGTGGGGTCGACGCCCAGTTCCTCTCGGGCATGGACGTCGAGGGCCACCTCGGGATCCGACATCAGCTCAGCAGCTACCACCTTGGCCTGCTCGGGCGTTAGACCCCGTTCCACGTAGATAGCGGCCAGCTCGGCCGTCTCGGCCTCCGGGTTCTCGGCGATGGACGCCCGCTCGATGGCCAGCTCCCGTTCCACCAGCTCGGCCTGGGCCTTCAGCGACACGTACTCGCCAGCCGCCATGGAGATCGCCCCGGCCAGAAGACCTGTAACTCCGGCCACCCGGACGAAGGTGGGATCGGTGCTGGCACCTGCGATGCCCAAGATGAGGGCCACGTTGGAAACCAACCCGTCGCTCACCCCGAAGACGGCGGCCCGAGCCGTGCCGCCCTGAACGTTCCGATGTCTATGCACCATCCCCGTGGGCCCGAGTCCTCCTGACATGGCACCGACCGTAGCGGGGCACCCGACTGCCGTCGGCCCTCTTCCCGGACCACGATCATGGACCGCTCCCCCGTCCCCTACTGTTCGGCGGACATGTCCACCCCTCTTTCCCCGCGTGCCCTGATCATCGGCGGGACCGGCCCCACCGGTCCAGCCATCGTGCGCGGGCTGGAAGAACGGGGCCTAAACGTCACGCTGTTCCACACGGGACGACACGAGGTGGACGAGGTGGCCCACGTCGAACACCTCCACGGAGACCCGTTCTCAGCCGAGGGGGTGGCTGCGGCCCTGACCGGACGCTCGTTCGACGTGGTGGTGGCCTGCTATGGGCGCCTACGAACCATCGCAGAGGTGCTATCCGGACGGTGCGACCGGTTCGTGAGCGTGGGTGGCACCCCGGCCTACCGGGGCTACTTCGACCCGACCCGGTTTGATCCCCCCGGCCTGCCCATCCCGACCGCCGAGAACGCCCCACGGTCCAGCGAGGACGACGACGGCAAGAGCTACCGGGTGGCCCGCACCGAGGACCTCCTGTTCGAGTACCAGCCGTCGGCCATCCACCTCCGGTACCCGTTCGTCTACGGCCCCCGGCAGATCGCCCCGTTGGACTGGTGCATCGTGCGACGGGTCTTAGACCGCCGCCCGGCCATCATCCTTCCCGAGGGGGGCCTGGCCGCCGAGACCCGGTCGTTCAGCGAGAACGCGGCGCACACTGTCCTGCTGGCCGTGGACCACTCGGACGCTGGTGGCCGGGCCTTCAATGTCGGCGACGAGGAGGCGCTCACCGCCGCCCAGCGGGTCCAGCTGATCTGCCGGGAGCTGGGACACGAGATGGAGATCGTGGGAATGCCTACAGACCTGGCCATACCGGCCCGCCCGCTCATGATGCAGGACGAGCCGGGACACCGGATCCTGGACCTGTCAGCCACGCGGGACGTTCTCGGTTACCGGGATCTCGTTCCGGCCCGGGTGGCAACGGCCCAGTCGGCCCGCTGGCTGTCTGATAATCCGCTGAAGCCAGATGGGTCGGCTGAGCGGGTGCTGGAGGATCCATTCGACTACGACCGCGAGGACCACCTGCTGGACTGGTGGCGATCGGCCACCTCCGACCCGCCGAATCTGGACTACCCGGTCGAGCCGGGCTACGGCGTGTACTACAGCGGCCCGGGCACCAGTCGTCGACGTTCCGACACCCGCATCTGACCCCTGAGGGGCGCTGTCAGGATCCAGCCC
This sequence comes from Acidimicrobiales bacterium, assembly GCA_022452035.1. Classification (NCBI taxonomy): domain Bacteria; kingdom Bacillati; phylum Actinomycetota; class Acidimicrobiia; order Acidimicrobiales; species Acidimicrobiales bacterium. The sequence continues at coordinate 32,066 of JAKURV010000010.1, forward strand.
TGGTGGTCAGCCAGGCTCCGGCGACCAGCACGACGGCACCGGCGACCTCCCATGGGCCCAGGACCTCGCCCAGCACCCCGACTCCCAGCACGGCGGCCACCACCGGGATCACGTAGGTCACGGCCGACATACGGACCGGTCCGACCCGGCCGATCAGGGTGGCAGCAGCGACGTAGGCGATCCCGGTGCCCCCCACCCCGACGGCCACGTTGGCGGCTGCCGCCGACCATGTGAACGACGACCGGGCCAGGCCGAACAGGCCCCACGGTGTGGTGGCTACAGCGGCGACGCCCAGGACTCGTATCAGTACGGCCGGCGAGCCGTACCGCCGTTGGAGGGGCCCAGCGATGTTCGCCGCCACGCCGTAGCAGCTGACGGCCAGCACCACCAGGACGACACCCACCGCTCCGGTGTCTCCCATGCTCGCAGTAGACAAACCGATCATGAGCATGCCCAGGATGCCCACAACCACCCCGGCCACCTGGACCCGGTGGGTGGACACCCCGAACAGGACCGCCCCGGCCACCAGGGTCATGACCGGCATACCGCTGTTCAACATCCCGGTGACTGAGGAGTCAATCCAGGTCTGGGCCAGGGGGAAAAGGCTGAGTGGAAGGGCCATCCAGAGGATGCCCAGCAGGGCGATGGCGGGCCGGTCGGCTGCGTCCACCGGCCGACGGGCCGACGGGACGAGCGCCAGGAAGCACAGGCCCAGCACGGGGCGGAGCCAGGCCACCAGGCCGGGATGCTCGGCCTCCAGAGCTACCTCCATGAACAGGAACGACGACCCCCAGATTCCAGCTGCGGTGCACATCAGCAGCCAGTCGAAGGCCGCCATCGGCGACTCCCCGGCCCCGACCTCCCCGGGACCGGTCGGCGGTCCGGCCTCGTTCATCGCCGCACGCTACCGGCGGCCCCGGACTGGCATCCCGGTTGGAGACGGCTCAACTGGCGGTCGGGAATAGGGCCCGGAGGAGGGCGACGGCCACTCCCACCCCGACCACCTGCATGAGAATGAACATTGGCGCACAGGTCGGGTCGATACCAGCGAACGTGTCCGAGAGGGTCCGCCCGATGGTGACCGCCGGGTTGGCGAAGCTTGTGGAGGAAGTGAAGTAGTAGGCCCCTCCGATGTAGGCCCCAACCACGTAAGGAAGGTGGGCTGTGCGGGAGGTGCAAACGAGGCTGAATACCACGAGCAGGAGGCCCACGGTGGCCACCACCTCGCCCAGCCAAAGGGGTCCGCCGGTCCGACTGGTCGTGGACCAGTCCACGGCCGGTAGGTCGAACATCAGGTTGGCCAATACTGTTCCGGCGACCGCCCCAACCACCTGGGCGATGATCATGAACGGGACGTCACGGCCGGCCCGGTGCCCGAGTGCCCAGGCGGCCAGGGTGACCGCCGGGTTGAAGTCAGCTGAGATGGTGCCGAAGACGGCGATCACGGCGATTAGGACGCAGGCGGTAGCCACCGCGTTCTGGAACAGTTGGAGGCCCTCGTCGGTGGGGCTGAGCCGGGCGGCCATGATTCCCGACCCGACCACCCCGACCAGTAAGAAGAGGGTCCCGGTCCCCTCAGCCAGTAGGCGCCGGGCGCTCACCTGCTCAGGCCGGAGTGTGAAGGATGCCGTAGACCAGCGAGTCGACCAGGGCCTGCCAGGAGGCCTCGATGATGTTCTCCGACACCCCGATGGTGGTCCAGGTCCTCTCACCGTTGGTGGTGTCGATGAGCACCCTGGTCACCGCGGCCGTGCCCTGGCGGGTCTCTAGGACTCGAACCTTGAAGTCAGTCAGGTGCAGGCGGTCCAGCTGGGGGAACCTGCCCTCCAGGACTGAGCGCAGGGCAGCGTCCAGGGCGTTGACCGGGCCATTTCCCCGGCCGGTGGCCTCCAACCGCTCGTCGCCCACCTGGACCTTCACCGTGGCCTCGGTCTCAACCTCGACGGCCACCTCGTTCCACGCCCGGCTGCCACTTCCCGACCGGTGGCCCACGTTGACCGAGAAGGACTCCAGGGTGAAGTAGTCCTGGGTCCAGCCGGCAGCGGCCCGCATCAGGAGCTCTAGGGAGGCGTCGGCCACCTCGAAGTGGTAGCCGGCGTACTCCAGTTCCTTGAGGGTCTCCACAATCTCACCCAAGGTGTCGCCGTCCATCTCGATCCCCAACTGGTCGGCCTTCAACTCAATGGTGGACCGCCCCGACATCTCCGAGACCAGGAAGCGAGTGCCGTTGCCAACCGACTCCGGATCTACGTGCTCGTAGGCATCGCGACGTCGGGCGATGGCGCTGGTATGAAGACCCGCCTTATGAGCGAACGCCGTGGTCCCCACGTAGGGCTGCTGGGGATCAGCCGCAAAATTGACCAGCTCGGCCACGTGGTGGGCCACCGGCGTCAGTTTGGCCAAGCGGCCCTCGGGCAGCGTCTCCACGCCCATCTTGAGGCTGAGGTTGGCCACGATGGGCACCAGGTCGCAGTTGCCGACCCGCTCGCCGTAACCGTTGATGGTCCCCTGAACCTGCGTGGCTCCAGCGGCCACGCCGGCCAGGGCGTTGGCCACCCCGCAGCCGGTGTCGTTGTGGAGGTGCACACCGACCTCACAGTCCACGGCAGACACCACGTCGCGGACCGTGGCCCCCACCTGGTCGGGCAGAGAGCCGCCGTTCGTATCGCACAGCACGAGGCAGTCGGCGCCTGCCTCGGCAGCCCCCTGTAGGACCTGCATGGAGAATTCCGGGTTGTCGCGGTAGCCGTCGAAGAAGTGCTCGGCGTCGAAGAACACCCGACGACCACGGGACTTCAAGAAGCGGACGGAGTCGGCCACCATGGCTACGCCCTCGTCGAGGCTGGTCCGCAGGGCCTCTGTCACGTGGTATGCCGAGGCCTTGCCAACGATGCACACCACGTCGGTCTCGGCGGCCAGAAGGTTGGCCAGCGTGGCGTCCTCGGCGGCGTCGCCACCCACCCGCCGGGTGGACCCGAAGGCCACCAGGGTGGACCGCTCGAGGGCCAGCTCGGTACGGGCCCGGGTGAAGAACTCCTCGTCCTTGGGGTTGGCTCCCGGCCAGCCCCCTTCGATGTAGTGAACGCCGAGGCGGTCGAGCTGCTCGGCGATGCGCAGCTTGTCGTCGACGGTCAGAGAAATTCCCTCTAACTGGGCGCCGTCGCGCAGCGTGGTGTCGTAAATCTCGACAGCGGCCGGCAGCCCGGTGGCGTCAGGCGCTGACATGCTCGTTCCACCCCGCGTACTCGGGACGTTCCCCGCGAACGGCCTGGAAGAAAACCTCTTGGACCTGGCGTGTGACGGGGCCGGGGTCGCCTATGACCCGGTCGTCGACCGACCGGATGGGCACCACTTCGGCGGCCGTCCCAGACAGGAACGCCTCGTCGGCCGTGTAGAGGTCGCTGCGCAGGATGTTGCCCTGCTCGTATGGGATCCCGAGGTCACTGGCGATGCAGCGCACCGAGTCCTGGGTGATGCCCTCCAGGGCTCCGGCGCTGGCCGGCGGGGTAACGATGGTGCCGTCGCGAACCACGAACAGGTTCTCGCCGGTGCATTCGGACACGTGGCCCTGGGGCGACAGCAGGATGGCCTCGTCATAGCCGGCCTTGACGGCCTGGACCTTGGCCATCTGCGAGTTGATGTAGTGACCACACCCCTTGGCGGCGGGCGGCATGGAGTTTGGGTCGTGGCGCTGCCACGACGAGATCATCATGTCCACGCCCTCGGCGATTCCCTCTTCGCCGAGGTAGGACCCCCACGGCCAGCTTGCAATGGAGACGTCGACGGTGCACGAGAGGGGGTTGAGGCCCATCTCGCCGTAGCCGAGGTACACGAGCGGCCGGATGTAGCAGGACTGGTGCCCGTTTGCCCGGACGGTGTCCAGCGTGGCGGTGACCAGGTCGTCGACGGTGTACGGGATCTCGAGGAACAGGATCTTGGCCGAGCGGAAGAGGCGCTCGATGTGATCGCGGAGACGGAACACGGCCGGCCCGTTAGCCGTCTCGTAGGCGCGAATGCCCTCGAACACACCGTTGCCGTAGTGCAGAGTGTGGGTAAGTACGTGGATCGTGGCGTCGCCCCAGTCGACAAGCTCCCCATTCATCCAGATCTTGGACGATTCCTGGATCGGCATCTCGGTTCCCTTCTCGTTCGTGTTTCGTTCGTTCAGCGAGCCTCAGGCCACCAGAGCGGCGACAGCGTCGCCGATGGCCTTCGTGCCCTCGACCTCGGTGGACGGGTCAGCACAGGCCGCCTCCACCCTGGCTGCGGCGTCGGACTCCCCGAGGAAGTCCAGCATCATCGCCCCCGACAGGATGGCCGCCTTGGGGTTAGCGATGCCCTGTCCAGCGATGTCGGGCGCCGAGCCGTGGACCGGCTCGAACATGGACGGGCCGGTCCGGTCGGGGTTCAGGTTGGCCGAGGAGGCCAGCCCGATGCCACCCGACACGGCGCCGCCCAGATCGGTGAGGATGTCCCCGAACAGGTTGTCGGTAACGATGACGTCGTACTGCTGGGGTGAATGCACGAAGTAGATGCAGGCGGCGTCGACGTGGTTGTAAGCCGTCTCGACCTCAGGGTATTCGGCGGCTACCTCGTTAAAGGTGCGCTCCCAGAGGTCGCCAGCGAAGGTCAGCACGTTGGTCTTGTGGACCAGGGTGAGGTGCTTCCGGCGAGTCATGGCTAGCTCGAACGAGTAGCGGACGGCCCGCTCTACGCCGTGGCGCGTGTTGACCGATCCCTGGGTGGCGATCTCGAACGGCGTACCCCGGCGGAGGAACCCGCCCTCGCCGGCGTAGGTGCCTTCGGTGTTTTCGCGCACCACCCGGAAGTCGATGTCGTCGGCCGGGTACACGAAGGGCCGGAGGTTCACGTAGAGGTCCAGGGCGAAACGCATCTTCAGTAGGAGGCCCCGCTCGATCACCCCGGGCGGCACCTCCGGCGTGCCGACGGCCCCGAGGTAGAGGGCGTCGAGGTCCCGCCACTCCTCCAGGACCTCGTCGGGCAGCACCGTGCCGTCGCGTCCGTAGCGGGCGCCCCCAAGGTCGTAGTCGACCGTCTCGAGAGACACCCCGGCCGCGTCAATGACCTTGAGGCCCTCGGCGATGACCTCTGGGCCGATGCCGTCGCCGCCGATGATGCCGATCCGATGGGTCACGACTCTGGTCTCCTGGGAAATGGGTGGGGAACAAAAAAACCGCCCACCGAGGTGGACGGTTGGGCGCACACCGGGCGGGTGTGCGCTAGCAAATGATGATCACCTGGTGCCGGAATTCCACCGAGCAAGTGTACCAAGCACCCTGAGACGCTGGTCAACCGGGTTTCGACGTTGCCAGGTCCGACACCCCGACCGCCAGATTCCGTCGTTACCCTCAGGGTATGGCTGACGTACAGCAGTTCTCCCAGGAGGCCCACGACCGGCTCGTCGCCGAGTTGGAGGACCTCACCACTCGGGGGCGTATCGACCTCGCCCGCAAGATTGAGGTGGCCCGTGAACTCGGCGACCTGTCCGAGAACGGCGACTATCACGCGGCCAAGGAGGAGAAGGGAAAGATGGAGGGCCGGATCCTCCACCTCGAGAGCCTCCTGGAGAAGGCCGAGATCGTGGAACAGGTCAAGACCTCCGACGTGGTTGCCCCCGGAACGGTGGTGGCTGTGGTCTACGACGGAGACGACGAGCCGGAGCGGATGCTGGTCGGCTCCATCGAGGAGCAGCGCGACGATGTGGGTGTGGTGTCCCCCGGGTCCCCGCTTGGCGAGGCGCTGCTGGGTGCGACGGTGGGCGACACGGTGTCCTTTGAGGCGCCGAGCGGCTCGCTCTCCGTCAGGATCGTCGCTATCGAGCGGTGATAGCCGGCGCGCCCCCTTGGCGCCAGGTCGGCCTTCCGGGGCTGGAACCCCTCCACGTGCGGGACTCGGGTCCTCCGGAGGCCGTCGACGAGGCCGTAACGGCCCCGGTCGGGCGATGACCAACGACGCGCTCCCCTCAGGGCCTTCCTGATGACCGGAGATCGGGGGCCCTCCGGCCGGTCAATGCCCGGATGGTGGAAGGCCCTTCTGGTGGCCGGAGCTGTGTTGCTGGCCGGCGGTTTGGTGGTGGGTGCGTGGCCAGACGACCCCGGCCCGCCTCCAATTAGTGGCGTCGCTGACTGATCGGGCCGGTCAGCCGAAGCGGCGCTGACAGGCGTTTCCCGCCCACATCAGGAGGACCCGACCGGCATCGGTGGTGTTGCCCACTGCTCCTAGGATCCCGTCGCCCAGGATCGGCTCGGTGTCGAACCATCCGGCCGGATCGCGGTCCAAGGGCTGTTCGAGGGAGAGGCTGGTCCCGTGAGCTGCCCTCAGGTCGGCCACCGTGGAGCCCACCCCGATCCGCTCCAAGGTCCACAACGACGAGACGGAGGCGTCGTCCCCAGACACGAACCACTGGGCCATCCGGGATGGCCACTCGACGGCGTCCCGGGCTAGGACGACCTCCAGGTCGCCCCACACCAGTCGTCGAACCTCGGCCGGGGTACATAGTCCATCGCTGGCCCATCCGGTATCCCCCACCGGTTCGCCGAGCACGGTGACCAGGTCGGCTAGCACTAGGTCGCCGTCGTCGCCTAGGGCTAGTAGTCGTTCGTCGTCCGTGGTGGCATCCGCGGTGAGGCCCACCCCGGACAGCGTCACCGTGCCCAGCTGGGGCGGCAAGGTGGTCGTCGTAGGTGTCACGTCCCCACCCTCGCCGGGTTGCTCCTCCGTCGCCGGTACTTCCGTGGGAACCGGGCCTGGGGGAAGGGTTTCGCCGGTCACCGGGTCTACGGCCAATAGGGGTTCCTCGTTGGCCGGCGGGAGGGCGGTGGTGGTCGGGGCGGTCGTGGGCACGGCAATCGTGGTGGACGGCACGGTGGTGGGCGCCAAGGCTGTCGCAGGGGCCACCGTCGTGACGACTGGCACCGTGGTGGCCGGAGCCGTTGTGGCCGGGAAGGGTTCCGGGGGCGGAGCGATAGCCCGGTCGTCGTCGGGAAGCACCAGTAGCACGATCAAGACCCCCAGCACCACCACGACCAGCGCCCCCAGCAGCGGGAGGGGCAGCATCCGCCGTCGCCGGACGGCACCGGCCTCCTCCTCAAACACGGTCCGCGGTCCGACAGCTACCACCGACGGGGCTGGGGGCAGGCGCTCAGGTCGGCCGGCGTCCACGCCGAGGTCTTCTCGGGTGACGATGGGCTTGGGACCGGTCGGGGCGTCGCCCCGGCGGTGCCAAAAGATCCCTCCGAGGGCGGGCGCCAACATCGGATCCACCCCCGTAGGACCGTGGGCGGCCAGGGCAGCCACGGCCCGGAGTTCCTCCAGGACCACGGGCACTGGGACACGCGCCCGTCGGGCCGCCTCGCCCAGTAGGGCATCGTCAACGCCACCACCGGGTCGGACGACCACCAACTCGTCGGGGACGGCGTCGACGACCCGAAGACACCGGGCCTGGGCTGTGGCCAGGACTCGGACCAGACCCGGCCCGTCAGTGGGCGCCGGCGCCGGGAGGTGCATGCTCTGGTCGTCGAGGGCCAGGACATCGATCCGGCCTCCGATGGCAACGGCGGCGTGCACGGTGGAGCCGCCGAGGTGGATAGCGAGGACGGTCGGCATGGAAGGGGTCGGTCGCGTGGTCCGGTCGGGGGCGTGCGTCGCCGACGACCCTACGGCCTCCGATCCCTGACCGGGGGCCACCTCCCTGGTCGCCCTCCATCCTCGACGCGTATGGCACTCCACCGTGGCATCCTTCTGAGCGATGGACCTGCGCCAGCTCAACCACCTCATAGCGGTCGCTGAACACCAAAGCTTCTCGGCCGCCGCCCGTGCCCTCCACACTGTGCAGTCCAACGTGTCGACCCACGTTGCGAAGCTGGAGAAGGAGCTCGGCGCGGCGCTAATCGACCGGCACACCATGCAACCCACCGCCGAAGGGCGGGCCGTCCTCGAGCGGGCCCGAAGAATCCGAACCGAGCTCCAGGCCATCAACGACGACATTGTGTCCATGCGCCACGAGGTGGCCGGCGAAGTCCGCATCGGTTGCATCGGCACCACCGGCCGGTGGATGGCCAGTCCGCTGCTCGGCCGCCTGGCCGAACGCCATCCGGCCTTGCGTCCCGTGCTGGTCGAGGCCACGACGACTTCGCTGACCCCGCGGGTATTGGACGGCGACCTGGACATGGCCATCGTGAACACGCCGGTGGTCGAGGCCGGCCTGGAGTCCGAGCCGCTGTTTGACGAGGAGCGGATCATTGTCGCCCCCGCTGACCATTCGCTAGCCGATCGGGGAACCATCGACGTGGCCGACCTGGCCGAGCACCCAGTGATGCTCACCCCGCGAGGTACCACCTTCCGAGATGCCATCGACCAGGAACTGGCCGCCGCCGGGGTTCGTCTGACAGCAGCCGCCGAGGTGGACGGCCTGCGCCTCCTGGCCTCACTGGCCTACCAGGGCTACGCACCGGCCCTGCTCCCAGCCAGTGCCGTCTCTGGGTACCCAGACGGCAACTGGTCCCTAGTGCATGTCGAGGGACTGGCCCGTCGCTCGGTGGGCCTGGTCCGCAACCGGCGCACCACCCCCTCGATGCCCATCCGGGCCGCCCGGGAAGTCGTCCTGGACGTGATCCGCGAGATCGCACCCCGACAGCCCGGAATCCATGTCACGCTGGACGGGTGACTGCCGTGCCTGACCTGGGCTTACGCACCCGCACTGGGGGCTCGGTGACCTTCGCCGTTCGCCAACTGGGCGACCGGCGGGTGATGGTCGTCGAGGTGGAGGGCGAGGACCGAGGAGCCCTGCGCCCGGCCGATGGTGAGAACCTGGCCATCGCCGCCCGCACGGCACGCGACCAGCGCCTCCCGCTGGTTTGCTTCATGGCCTCCAGCGGCGCCGCCATCGACGAGGGTGTGGGAGCCGTTCACGGGTGGGGTACGGCGGCCCGGGAGTTCGTGGCCTGCTCGGGGGTCGTGCCTACCATCTTCTGCGTAACCGGGCCCACGGTCTCCGGTCCAGCGCTGCTGCTGGGCCTAGCCGACCTGGTGGTAATGGTGGATGACACCTACGCCTTCGTGAGCGGACCCAACATGGTCCGCCAGTTCACTGGCGAGGACCTCTCCAATGAGGGTTTGGGCGGAACGACGATGCACGAGCGGACGTCCGGCGTAGCCCACTTTACGGTGGCCGACCGGGCCGAGGCCGACGACCTGGTCACCGAACTGCTCTCGTTCCTCCCGGACCACAACGATCAGATCCCCGCTGGCTGGGCGTGTGCCGACCCGGTGGAGCGCCTCACGCCCGAGGCAGGCGACCTCATCCCTGATACGCCGACCGGAAGTTACGACGTCCGCGACGTCCTGGCCTGCCTGGTCGACGACGGCCACTTGTTGGAACCCCGGGCCCAGTGGGCCCCCAACCTGGTCACGGCCTTCGCCTCCATCGGCGGCCGTCCGGTCGGCCTGGTGGCCAACCAGCCCCAGTCGGTAGCCGGAACGTTGGACATCGCGGCCTCCCAGAAGGGCGGGCGATTCGTGGCCTTCTGCGATGCGTTCAACCTGCCGCTGGTGACCTTCGTGGACACCTCCGGCTTCTATCCGGGCAAGGACCTGGAGTGGCGGGGCATGATCCGCTACGGGGCCCAGATGGCGTTCGCCTATGCCCGGGCCACCGTGCCCCGGGTATGCGTCACGCTCCGGAAGTCCTACGGGGGCGCATACATCGTCATGGACTCCCGGTACATGGGCAACGACCTAATGCTGGCCTGGCCATCGGCCGAGATCGCTGTGATGGGCGCCAAGGGGGCGGTGGAGATCCTGCACCGCGACGCCGACGAGGACGAGCGGGCCGGGCTGGTGGCCGCCTACGAGGAGCGGCTCCTAAACCCCTACATCGCCGCCGAACGAGGTTCCGTGGACCGGGTCATTGAGCCGGCAGATACCCGCTCCGAGTTGGCCGCAGCGCTGGACGTCCTGGCCGGGAAGCGGGAACGCCTACCTCGTCGGCGCCACGACAACAGCCCCCTCTGACCGGTCGCCCGCCCCGGGCCGGGTCCGCCCGGACGGGGTCAGTACGCCCTCGAAACAGGTCGCCAAGCGGTTGAAATCCGAAATTGTCACGTTTCTTTGAGCCTGCCTCGGGCGACGCGGCCCCATTCGGCCGATACCGTCGGAAACCACATAAGGGATTCGGATGTCGACGAGGACCCCCGAACCGACCGCAACCGCAACCGGGGTAACCGTGCGGAGCGCGGGCCGGCACGTCACAGGAGGGACCGCAACGTGGCCGACAGCATAACGATCACCGACAACCGGACCGGCCGGACAGTCGAGGTCCCGCTCGTCGACGGCACCGTGTCGGCCAAGACCTGGAGTTCGCTGTTGCCCGGGGTCTGGTTCGACGACCCGTCCTTCAGCGCCACTTCAGGCGCCGATAGCGCCATCACCTTCCTGGACGGAGGGGCGGGCCTCCTTCGCTATCGGGGCTACCCGATCGAGCAGTTGGCTGAGCGGGCCACGTTCCTCGAGGTGGCCCATCTGCTGGTTCGCGACGAGCTCCCGACGGCATCCCAACTGAAGGACTGGCAGGGCGAGATCGCCGAGGCGGCGCCCATCCACGAGAACTTCCACAAGCGGATCTTCGAGGGCTTCCGCGACGACGCTCACGCCATGGGGGTCCTGGTCTCCACCATTGCCGCCATGTCCACCTTCTGGCCGGACAGCAAGGACATCGAGAACCCCGACCAGCGACGGGCTGAGATCGTCCGTCTCATCGCAAAAATGCCGACCGTGGCAGCCGGTGCCTATCGCCGCAACGTGGGCCTGCCCTACGTCTTCCCCGACCCGGAACTCGACTACACGTCGAACTTCCTGGCCATGATGTTCAAGATGGGTGACTCACCGTACGAGGTGGACCCCGTCCTGCGAGACGCCCTGGACATGCTCTTCGTCCTGCATGCCGACCACGAGCAGAACTGCTCCACAACGACAGCCCGCGTGGTGGGCAGTTCCCACGCCGACCCGTACGTCACGGTGGCGTCGGCGGCCGCCGCCCTCTACGGCCCCCGCCACGGCGGTGCCAACGAGGCGGTGTTGCGGATGCTCGAGGGGATCGGCGACTACTCGAACGTCGACAACTTCATCACCGAAGTGAAGGCCGGCGAGCAGAAGCTCATGGGATTCGGCCACCGGGTCTACAAGAACTACGACCCTCGGGCCAGGATCCTGAAGGACACTGCCCACCGAGTGTTCGAGGTGACAGGCACCAACCCACTGCTAGACGTCGCTCTGAAACTCGAGGAGGTGGCGTTGGCTGACGAGTACTTCGTGGAGCGGAGCCTCTACCCGAACGTCGACTTCTACTCGGGCCTCATCTACCAGTCCATGGGGTTCCCGGCCGAGATGTTCACCGTGCTGTTCGCCATTGGTCGTACGCCAGGATGGCTGGCCCACTGGGACGAGATGCTCTCCCGCAACTCGCGCATCGCTCGTCCCCGTCAGCGCTACATCGGCCCCGCCGATCGGGACGTGCCAGACATAGACGGCCGCTAACCAGTCGAGAAGACGACCAGGCTCAGGAAGCGACCACGTCCAGGGCGATCTTTCCCACGCTGGCGTTGGTCTCCATGTAGGCGTGGGCCTCGGCGATGTCGGCCAGGGGGTACCGTCGATCCACCACCACTTCCAGCCGACCGTCCTCGAAGCCGGGAACGACCCGGTCTTCGAAGGCCCGGCTGACGGACACCTTCTCGTCCAGGGACCGCGCCCGCAGGGTGGTCCCGACCAGGGTGGCCCGCCGGAACAGCATCTTGCCCAGGCCGAAGGTGGCCGATCCGCCGCCCATGACCCCCACCTGGACGATGGTCCCGCCGACGGCCAGGGCATCAAGGTTGCGGTCTAGGTAGTCAGCGCCGACGACGTCAAGAACGACGTCAACCCCGCGTCCCTCGGTGTGGTCGGCCACCGCAGCCACCCAGTCCTCAGACGCGTAGTCGACGGCCCGGGTCGCGCCCAGAGACAGGCACCGATCGACTTTGCCCGCCGAGGCGGTAACGAGGACCTCGGCGCCAGCCATCCGACAGAGCTGGATGGCCGCCGTCCCCACCCCTGAGGCGCCGGCGTGCACCAGGGCCGTGTCCCCGGCTGACAGCCCGCCCTGCAGGACTAGGGCATCCCAGGCGGTGAGGAAAACCTCCGGTAGGGCACCGGCCACGGTCAGGTCCATGCCTCGGGGCACCCGAACGGCCTGGTCCTGGTGGACCACCAGCCGTTCGGCATGGCCACCGCCGGCCGTGATCCCCATCACCGAGTCTCCGGAACCCCACCGGGTGACCCCGTCTCCTGTGGCAACCACCCGGCCGGCGAACTCCAGGCCCGGCACCTCGGGGTCCATGGGTGGACCCGGGTAAAGACCCATGCGCTGCAGCAGGTCGGCCCGATTCAGCGCGCTGGCCACCACGTCGACCAGCACCTCGGCCGAGCCAGGGACGGGCTCCGGTACGTCGGCCACACGGAGCACCTCGGGCCCGCCGTGGGCGGTGATGACAGCGGCCCGCATCAGTGGCTCTTCTTCAGGTCGGAGAACGGAACGCCCTTGTCGACCCGCGGTTCACCGGGAAGGCCCAGTATGCGCTCCCCGACGATGTTGCGCTGTACCTCGTCGGTCCCGCCTCGGATGGACATAGAAGGGGCGGTCAGGAACTCCAGGTGGCCCGCCGTCTCCGACAGCATCCCGGCGGCGCCTGCCAAAGCCTTGCCCAAGTAGGCCCGCTCCTTGAAGGCGGCAACGCTGCGTAACTTGGCTGCCGAGCCCGCCGGGCCGGGAGCGCTCCCGGCGGCCGACGCTGCGACTCGGGCCACCGCCATCTGGTTCACCCGGTACAAGATGAAGGCCCGCATGGCGGCCTGCCGGGCCACCGGGTCGTCCAACCATCCGCCAGCCCGCCATTCCTCCAACCACGACGGTAGACCGACCTCCTCGGAATCCCCGCCGCCGAAGGCCCGGCCCCCGATTGTGGCCCGCTCGTGGGCCAGGGTCTCCACAGTGATCCCCCACCCTGCCCCGAGGTCGCCGATCCGGTCGGTGTCGGGGACGCGAACGTCGGTCACGAACACCTCGGTGAAGTGCCGATCGCCGTTGATCTGCTCCAGGGTCCGCACCTCCACACCGGGGTCCCCCATGTCCACGGCAAACATGGTCAGGCCCCGGTGCTTGGCCACTGAGACGTCGGTCCGGGCCAGGCACATCCCCCAATGGGCGTAGGCACCGCGGGAGGTCCACACCTTGGAGCCATTCAGTACCCACTCGTCGCCGTCACGTTCGGCCCGCATGCCAGCGTTAGCCAGATCGGAGCCGGCGTCAGGCTCAGAGAACATCTGGCACCAGATCTCCGAACCGTCGGCGATGGCCCGCAACCAGCGGTCCTGCTGGCCGACCGAACCCTGGTCCAACAGGACCGGCCCCACGAGGCTCAGCCCAACCCCGTACGGGTAGAGATCGGCTGCCTCGTAGTCGGTCAGAGCGGTGTCGATTCGGGCTGCCTCGTCGCCGTCGGCGTCTCGCCCGCCGAATCGAGAGGGCCAGGTGGGCACCATCCACCCGCCCCTGACGAGGCGTTCCAGGTACCGGCGACCGGCCGCCAGGTCGTCACTGCCTGCCCCTAGGACTGTCGACGGGGCATCTGGGTGGCGACGTTCCAGTAGGTCAGACAGTGCGGCGTGGATCGTCTGGAGATCGGTGGACACTGCCGCAGTCTGCCCGGTGGCCCCAGCACCTGTGTACCCGGCTCCGTTCGGCCATGATGGCTCCATGACCGATCTGGACAACCCCCGGGGAATCGCAACGGAGATCATCGACGACGTAGTGGCCCTTCGTCGCGACATCCACCGCCACCCCGAGTTGGGCCTAGATAACCCGGACACCCGGGACCGGGTGCTGGCCGCTCTGGATGACCTCCCCCTGGACGTCCGGTTGGGTGTGGCCTGCACGTCGGTGGTGGCCGACCTGGCCGGGACTACTGATGGGCCGACTGTGCTCCTGCGAGCTGACACAGATGCCCTGCCCATGACCGAGAACACCGATCTGGACTTCCGGTCAACGGTGGACGGCCGCGCCCACGCCTGCGGCCACGACGCCCACACAGCAATGCTGGTCGGGGCTGCGAAGGTACTAGCCGCCCGACGAGGAGAGATTGCCGGTCGGGTCCGCTTCATGTTCCAGCCTGGCGAGGAGGGGTTTGCCGGTGCCCGCCTGATGATCGACGAGGGAGCGCTGGATGGCGTTGACCGGGCCTTCGCCCTGCACATCAGCCCTAACCAGCGAGTGGGCACCGCGTCGTCCCGACCTGGGCCCCTCATGGCCGGCGATACCTCGATAACCGTCACCGTCCGGGGGCGTGGTGGACATGCCTCGGCCCCCCACTACGCCACCGACCCGATCCCGGCTACAGCAGCGATCATCACCGCCCTCCAGACCGCAGTCACCCGGGAGGTCGACGTCTTCGACCCGGCAGTCCTCACCATCGCCCATGTAGTGGCGGGTACCACGACCAACGTCATTCCGGAGACGGCCTTCTTCGAGGGAACCATCCGCTGCGTCTCCGAGCACACGCGGGCGCGGATTCGTGAGGCAGTGACCCGGACGGTCCAAGGGGTGGCTGAGGCCCACGGCTGCACAGCCGAGCTCGAGCTCGTGGACGGCTACCCGGTCACGTACAACGACGAGACCGAGGCCGCCCGGTTCGCCGAGGTGTGTCGAACCACACTCGGCGAGAAGGGCCACCGCGTCCTTCCGGCGCCGGCCATGGGCGGTGAGGACTTCTCCTACGTGACCCAGCAGGTGCCCGGGATGATGGCATTTCTCGGTGTGTGTCCGGCAACCGAACCTGATCCACGGTCTGCACCTCCTCTCCATTCCAACCGCATGGTCCTCGACGAGGATGGGCTGGCCCACGGCGTCGCCCTCCATGTCGCCATGGCCATTCACCGGTTCGCGGACGAGTAGCCGTGGCCTGGCAGGTCGACGGCTTCGCCACCCTTATGGCGCTCGAAGCCCACGGCCCCGACGTCTACGTGGGGGTCAGCCCGGAGTATCCGTGGGGCCGGGTATACGGCGGCCAGGTGGTGGCACAGGGCCTCCGGGCCGCCCAGGCCACCGTGGACGACGACCACCACGTCCACTCCCTTCACGCCTACTTCATCAGAGGGGGCGCCAGCGACGAGCCCATCCGCTACGAGGTGGACCGGATCCGCAACGGGCGGTCCTTCGTGACGAGACGGGTGGTGGCCCGTCAGTCCGAAGGAGCCATCCTCAACCTCTCGTGCTCGTTCCAGATCCGAGAGGACCAAGCCGAGGTCCAGGAGTCCTCCCTGCCCGATGACGTGGGCGATCCGGGCTCGGGCTCCGTGGAGGACTGGGATCTCCTCGGCCGGCGGGTAGCCCACCGTTCGGCGGGTCGCTCGGCCATCTGGCTCCGGGTCCTGGACGACATAGGCGACGATCCGGCAATGCAGGCCTGCGCCCTGGCCTACACATCGGACGACATCCCAACCAACGCAGTGGGCAGCACCCACCCGCGGATCGCCGAGGTGGCGGACGGGGAGATCCCCTACGGCGACATCTTCGTGGGCGCCAGCTTGGACCACGCCATCTGGTTCCACCGTCCACTGCCCGCCAACGAGTGGCTGCTGCACGACCACCGCTCACACGGCCTGGCCAGCGCACGCGGGCTGGCTGTGGGTGAGGTGTTCGCCCCCAGCGGGATCCACGTGGCCACCGTGGCCCAGGAGATCCTGATCCGGGAGCGAACTCGCTGAACCGACGGCCTGGCAACCGGGACTGACCGGGATTCCGGCCACGGACGCTGCTCTTCGCCCCCGCCGGGACCCCGGCACCCACCACACCCCGTGACAGACTCGGCAGCGATGGCTGAGTCAGGAAACGCCACCCCCGTCCTCGTCCACCTGGTGGGCAACCACTTCCCCACTCCGGACATCAGGGAACGGTTTCCTAAGGTGGAGTTTGTCCCTGTCCCAACCGACGGGCCAGTGGGCGACGGCGTCTGGGGGGAGGCGTGCCTCACTCAGGCGGCCCACACCGAGAACTTCGCCGAGGTGATCCAGCATGGAGTGCGGTGGATCCACGCCCTCGGCCACGGCGTGGATCACTTTCCGTTCGAGCTGCTGGGCGACCGGACCCTGACGTGTGCCCGGGGAGTCAACGCCGTCCCCATCGCCGAGTGGGTGGTGGCCATGCTGCTCACCGCGGTCAAGCAGCTCCCGGACCGGTGGGTGACCGAACCACCGCGCCACTGGGTACTGGCCGACCTCGGGTCCCTTTCCGACGCCACCGTGGCCCTGGTGGGCCTGGGCTCGATCAACCAAGCCGTCGCCGAACGCCTGAGCCCCTTCGGGTGTCGGATGGTGGCCGCCACCCGGTCTGGTGCGCCCAGCCCAGTACCCGGAGTGGAGGTCACGACCGACATCCGTGCTGCGCTGGGCAACGCCGACCACGTGGTGGTCGCAGCTCCCCTGACCCCGGAGACCGACCTCATGTTCGACGACGGGTTGCTGGGAGCGCTCCGGCCCGGCGCCCACTTCGTGAACGTGTCCCGGGGACGGCTAGTGGACCAGGAGGCCCTCCGCAGGGCCCTGGACGACGGACCGCTGGGCCTGGCATCCCTCGACGTCTGTGAACCGGAACCCCTGCCGGCTGGCCACTGGCTGTACGAACATCCGCAGGTACGGCTCAGCGCCCACGTCTCGTGGGCCGGCCCCGGGGCCATCGACCGCCTCCACGCCGCCTTCACCGACAACCTCCAGCGGTGGCTGGACGACGAGCCGCTAGCCAACGTGGTCGATCCGGCCGCCGGATACTGACCCCGTCCCGGGAGGACCTCCATGCCGCTCTCCGACCAGTTCCAGGAACTCTCCGCCCAGGTCCGCAATTGGGGGCGTTGGGGCGACGACGACCAACTGGGAACCCTGAACCTGATCTCCCCCGAGGTGGTCCGGAGAGCCGCCGGCTGCATCCGACACGGCCGGACTATCTCGCTGGCCGTCCCCCTGGAGCACGACGGCATCCAGGTCGGGTTCATCCCGGGACGCGACAACCCTGTCCGGACCATGCACGCCGTCAACGAGGGCATGGACCCCGACGGCGACCCCGCCACGTTCCACACCAGCGACGACCACGTGTCGTTCGGCCTCCAGGCCGGCACCCACTGGGACGGCCTGGGACACGTCTCGTATTCCGGCCTGCTTTACAACGGCTACGACGCGTCCACCATCACCGCCGAGGACGGCGCCACCCGGTGCGGCATCCAGAACCTGCAGAGCGTCTGTTCCCGCGGCGTGTTGTTGGATGTGGCTCGGGCCAAGGGCATGGACCTCCTGGACTGCCCGTACGCCATCACGGCCAACGACCTGGACGAGGCGGCGGAGATGGGCAGTGTGGAGGTCCGGGCGGGCGACATCGTGCTGGTCCGCACCGGTCGGATGTCGCTGTACCACTCGGGGGGAGGCATGGCTTACTGCCTGGGCCCCAAACAAGACGGATCAAACGCCGGCCTGTCCCTGTCCACCGTGCCTTGGCTCCACGAACACGACGTAGCTGCGGTAGCCAACGACACCCTCGTCCTGGAGGTCTACCCGTCAGAGGTCGACAACCTGGCCGTGCACATGCTGCACGTGGTCGACATGGGCCTTACCCAGGGGCAGAACTGGGACCTGGAGGCGCTGTCCGACGACTGCGCAGCCGACGGCGTCTACGAGTTCTTCCTGGCCGCCACGCCCGAGCCGTTCCGAGGTGCGGTCGGCAGCCCCGTGGCCCCAGTGGCCATCAAGTAGCCAGCGGCTCGCTCCTCGCGCTGGTGGCCGTCGTGGAGCTGTTGACCAGAACTGCTTCCGGGAGGCGCGGGTGTCATGCTGGCCCCGTGGAGCGCGTCCCGACCATCGCCGTCCTGGGGTCGGCCAACCTCGACATCGTCGTACCGGTCCCCCACCACCCGGTGACCGGCGAGACGGTTCTGGGCGGTGACCACGCCCTGATACCTGGCGGCAAGGGAGCCAACCAGGCTGTGGCAGCAGCTCGCCTCGGTGGCTCGGTGTCTTTCGTGGGACGGGTGGGAGACGACGATGCTGGTGAGACGTTGCGCTCCTCGCTGGAGGCCGACGGCGTGGACACAACGCACCTGCGGACCGACTCGGAGGCACCCAGCGGGATCGCCCTGATCGGCGTCGACGCCGACGGCGACAACGCCATCGTGGTCAGCCCGGGAACCAACGCCCGGGTGGGCCCTGAGGACGTGCAGGCTGCCAAGGCAACTATCGCCGGAGCCGCAGTCGTCCTCCTGCAACTGGAGGTACCGACCGGAGCGGTGGTCGCCGCGGCCCAGGCGGCCACCGGCACAGTGGTCTTGAACCCTGCACCCGCCACGCCCCTACCCGACGGACTGCTGGACCGAGTCGACGTGCTGGTACCCAACGCTCTGGAGCTGGCCCAGCTGGCCGATACCCAACCAGACGCCGCTGTCGACGCCCTGATAGCCATGGCCCGCAGCCTCCCCACGGCCACCGTCATAGTGACCCGAGGAGCCCGGGGGGCGCTCCTGGTTACGCCCGACGACCACCGGGAGGTCGCCGCGCCATCTGTCCGGGTCGCGGACACGACCGGGGCCGGCGACTCGTTCTGCGGTGCGCTGGCCGAGGCCCTGGCCCGGGACACCACCCTCCTCGAAGCCGTGGAGCGAGCCGTCGTAGCTGGAGCAGTCACGGCCACCCGGCACGGCGCCCAGCCGGCAATGCCCACGGTGGCCGACCTGGTCGCTGTTCCGAGCACCTGAGAGGGCACACTCCCCCCGTGACCACCACGGCGTCCGGCCGGCCCCGGATCATCCTGGACTGCGATCCCGGCGTGGACGACGCCATGGCGGTGATCGCCGCCGCCCGGTGGGCCGACCTGGTGGCCATCACCACGGTGGCCGGCAACGTGCCCCTGGAGCACACGACGGCCAACGCCTGTCGCCTTCGGGAACTCCTCGGCCTCGACGTGGAGGTCCACGCCGGAGCTGACCAGCCGCTGGTGGGCCTTCAGGGGTTCGCCCGACACGTTCACGGCGAGACCGGCCTGGGCGACGTCGTACTCCCCGAGCCGAAGCGGGGACCCGACTCGGAGCGGGCGGTGGAGTTCCTGGTCGAGGCCACGCGTGCCGAGGAGGGATTGCACCTGGTTCCCGTGGGGCCCCTCACCAACGTGGCCTTGGCGCTCCGGGCCGACCCCGGGCTAGCGAACCGGGTGGCGTCGCTGACCCTGATGGGCGGAAGCGCCCAGGGAGTGGGCAACGTCACTGCGGCTGCCGAATTCAACGTCTGGGCCGACCCGGAAGCCGCCGACGAAGTCTTCCGATCCGGGGCGCCGCTGACCATGCTGGGCCTGAACCTCACCCACCAGGTCCGGATGGGACAGGTCCACGCCGACGAGTGCCGGGCCCTAGACACCCCGGTGGCCGAAGCTATGGCCGGGCTGCTGGAGTTCTACGCCGTCTTCCACCTGGCCGCCGAGGAGGTGGCCGACGGTCCGGTCCATGACCCGTGCGCCGTGCTGGCTGTTACCCACCCCGACCTGTTCCAGATGGAGGACCGGCCGGTCCACGTCGAGCTTTCCGGTACCCACACCAGGGGCATGACCCTGGTCGACGAACGGGGGCCCCAAGCCGACACCCCCACTAACTGCCGGGTGGCCTACAACGTCGCCTCCGGTGCGGTCGTCGACCTCATCATGCAGGCGGTACGGGACGCCTGACCGGGTCGTCTGAAGGGTCAGCCCTTCGGAGTGTGCACCCCTACACGCCACCGCCCCTCGACGGGCAACGGACACAACAGCGAGGTGGCCTCCAGAATTAGGACAGCCACCGCCTCACCATCGAAACCAACGGACGGGGCTCCGGTCCTTTCCCACACCAGGCCCCGTTTTGGATGGTCCTGGCGGAGTTCCCAGCCCGCCGGGGTATTCACCCCGGCCTCCTTTAGGTGGTCGCCAGCGCCCCGCCCGGCACCGTGGTCGATACCCACCGACGCCGGCTGACGGCCAGTGGCAGCCACCAGTGTGCCGACCGGCACCTGGGATCCCCGGGCCGAGAACCAGTTGAAAAGACCTGACACGTCGCTGCGCAGGCTGTCGTCGACGTCCGGCTCGACGTTCAGCCAGGAGCCGGGACGGTCGGCTACCTCGACCAGGGCATTGACCAGGTCACCATGGTCGTCAGCGGCGACCAGGAAGTTCTCGCTGTCGAAACTCGCCACGGTGCCAACGCTAGCCACGCCGGGCCGGCAGACCGACAGGACGGAACTCGCCGGTACGTTGGCGCCATGGCCGACCCGCGACCCACCTCTGCCTTGCGGATCGCCGCTCTGGTGAAGCAGATCCCGAAGTTCGAGGAGATGCGCCTCGGACCGGACGGCCGCCTGGTTCGCGACGGCATGGAGCTACACCTAAACGACTACTGCCGTCGGGCTGTCCGGGCCGGATGCGACCTGGCTGCCGAAACCGGAGGGTCCTGCACGGCACTGACCCTGGGCCCCCCTTCGGCCGACACCGTGCTGCGGGAGGCCATCCTCTGTGGCTGCGAGGCGGGACTCCACGTCTCCGACCCGGCGTTCGCCGGCAGCGACACCCTGGCTACCTCCCGGGCCCTGGCCGCCGCCCTGGAGGCGCACGGTCCATGGGACCTAGTGCTCTGCGGGCGCAACTCGGTAGACGCCGACACCGGTCAGGTCCCGGCCCAGGTGGCCGAGATCCTCAAGCTCCCCCTACTGACCGGGGCCCGCGAGCTCCGCCTGGACGGCGGCACGGTGCACGCCCTGCTGGAACACGACGACGAGTGGGTCCGAGCCGAGGTCGACCTCCCGGTCGTGGTCTCCTGCGCCGAGCGGCTCTGTGAGCCGTGCAAGGTCAAGGAACCGGAAGCCTGGGCCACCGTGAACGAGAACCTCGTCACAGTGATTGGGGCCGCCGCCCTGGGCGACGGTCCGTGGGGAGCTGACGGCAGCCCAACCACGGTGGGGCCGGTCCGGGTGCTGGAGGTGGACCGGGCCGGCGAACGGCTGAACGGCTCTGGGCCGGAACAGGTGGACCGGGTACTCCAGGTACTGGACAATCGGGGAGCCTTCGACAGGACGGCTGTCGGGGCAACCAGCGAGGTGGCCCGCCCGGAGGGTCCCGGCGACGGCGGTGAGGTGGTGGTTCTGGGCGAACCAGACCGCCTGTCCCAGACCGGAGAGCTACTGGGAACGGCGGCCCGCCTGGCCGCCGAGATCGGCGGACGGGCCGCGCTGGCCGTCGACACGGTGGTCGACTGGGAGAAGCTCAGCAGCCAGGGGGCCGACAAGGTCCTGAGGCACCGTGGCGTGACCGGGGCCGAGGATGTGGCCCACTTGCTGGCTGACCGGTTCGCCGACCAGCCTCCGTGGGCCGTGCTGGCCCCCAGTACGGCGTGGGGGCGAGAGGCGGCGGCCCGCCTCGCTGCCCGCCTGGGTGCCGGCCTGACGGGCGACGCTGTCGGCCTGGAGGTCCGCGACGGCCAGCTAGTGGCCCTCAAGCCAGCATTTGGCGGTCGGCTGGTCGCCGAGGTGACCTGCACCTCCCGCATCCAGATGGCCACTGTCCGACCCGGATCCCTCCCTGGGTACCGTCCCCGTCCCACGGCACCATTCGCCGCTGACCACCTGGCGTCCACCGGGACTTCTCGGATCCGGGTCCTCGAACAGCGGCGGGACGACGACCGGGACCTGCTGGCTCATGCCGAGGTGGTTGTGGGTGTCGGTCAGGGCGTCGATCCAGCCGACCTAGCCGAGGTCGAAGCCCATGCCGCGACCCTTGGTGCCGAGCTGTGCGCCACCCGCAAGGTCACCGATGCCGGGTGGATGCCCCGGGCCCGCCAGGTCGGGATCACCGGCCACTCCATCGCCCCCCGTCTGTACATAGCCGTCGGTATCTCGGGACGGTTTAACCACACGATCGGCGTCCGGGGCGCCGGAACCATCGTGGGAATCAACCCCGACCCCGAATGCGAGTTGTGGGCCTGGTGTGACGTCGGCCTGGTAGCTGACTGGCGGGACGGCCTGGCCGCCCTGGTCCCCGTGCTGGCCGAGCGGTTCTCCTCTCGGTCGTCCTGACGGTTTGGCTCGGCGGGTGGCCATTCAGTCCGGACGGTCCACCCCGGCGGCCCGAAGGGCGTCAGCGTCCACCCATTCCAGACTCAGGATGTGGGTGGCGGCTAGCAGGACCGGCGGGGCCATGCCCGCCTCGTGGGCTTCCTGCCACCGCGACGCGCACATGCACCACCGGTCGCCGGGCTGCAGGCCATCGAACCCGGGGCGTGGGGTGGACAGGTCATTGCCAGCCCGGGCTGAGAAGTCCAGGAACTCGGCGGTGACCAGGGCGCACACGGTGTGCACCCCGAGGTCGTCGGCGCCCGTGTTGCAACACCCATCCCGGTAGAAGCCGGTAAGGGGGTCAAACCCGCACTCTTGGAGCTCGGTGCCCAGCACGTTGACGGCCATCAGTTGTCCTCCTCGTCGAGTAGATCCTCGAGCAGTTCCTCGACCAGGGTCTGGATCTCGTCGCGCACACCGCGCACCATCTCCATCCCCTGGCCAGCCGGGTCCTCCAGTTGCCAGTCCAGGCGTTGGGTCCCCGGGTAGACCGGGCACTCGTCGCCGCAGCCCATGGACACCACGACGTCCACGTCGCGCACCATGGCCTCGGTCCACAGTTGGGGCCGGTTGGACGAGATGTCGACGCCCACTTCGGCCATGGCTTCCACGGCCGTCGGGTTCACCGTCTCGCTGGGGGACGAACCGGCCGACAGCACCCGGATCCGGTCACCGGCCAGGTGTCGCAGCCAGCCAGCACCAATCTGGGACCGGCCGGCATTGTGGACGCACAGGAACAGGACCCCAGGCGGACGGCGCATGGCGCTGAAGGTATCCGGCCCCGGGGAGGGGTCCTGCTACACGCAGGTACCCGTCGGTCCTCAGACCCGGGCGTGCTTGAGTTTCTTGACCGTCCGGGCCCGTGCCCCGGCGTCCAACTCCACCTTGCGGAGCCGTACGGCAGCCGGCGTGACCTCCACGCACTCGTCGTCGGCTATGTACTCGAGGGCCTGTTCGAGGGAGAGCCTCCGGGGAGGGGTCAGACGGACCGTGTCGTCCGAGGCGGCGGCCCGGACGTTGGTGAGTTTCTTCTCCCGACAGATGTTGACGTCCATGTCCTCGGCCCGGGGGTTCTCGCCGATAATCATCCCGCCGTAAACCTCCTCGGTCGGCCCAACGAACAGGGTGGTTCGATCTTGGAGGCCGGTAATGGCGTACGGCGTGGCGACACCCAGACGGTCGGCGACCACGCTTCCGCTCTGGCGGGTCCGGAGCTCTCCCATCCACGGCTCCCAGCCTTCAAATACGTGGTGGAGCAAGCCAGTGCCCCTGGTCTCGGTTAGGAACTCGGTCCGGAAGCCGATGAGAGCCCGGGCGGCCACCACGTAGTCGAGGCGCACCCACCCGGTGCCGTGGTTGGTCATATCCTCCATCCGGGCCTTGCGCTCACCGAGGAGTTGGGTGACTGCCCCCACGTGCTCCTCGGGAACGTCGACGGATAGGCGCTCGGTCGGCTCGTGCAGGGTGCCGTCGAGTTCACGGAGGAGAACCTCGGGCTTGCCCACCGTCAACTCGAAGCCCTCACGGCGCATGGTCTCAATGAGCACGGCCAACTGCAGCTCGCCTCGCCCCTGAACCTCCCATGTGTCGGGACGTTCGGTGGGCAGGACCCGCAGTGACACGTTGCCGATCAACTCGGTGTCCAGGCGGGCCTTTACCTGGCGGGCGGTCAGTTTGTCGCCGGTCGCTCCAGCCACCGGTGAGGTGTTCACGCCGATGGCCATGGAAAGGGTGGGTTCGTCGACGGTGATGATGGGTAGCGGGCGGGGATCCTCGGGGTCGGCCAGCGTCTCGCCGATGGTGACATCATCGATTCCCGACACGTAGACGATCTCGCCCGGTCCCGCCTCCTCGACGTCGACCTGACCGAGTGCCTCGGTGACCGTGATGGTGGCGACGCGGGCTGGCTGGACCGAACCGTCGGTCCGACACCAGGCCACCGGAGCGCCTCGCCGCAGGGTTCCGCTGTCGATCCGGCAGACGGCGATACGACCGACGTAGGGAGAGGCGTCCAGGTTGGTGACGTGGACCCGCAGCGGGGCGTCCTCGTCGTAGACAGGAGGAGGTACGTGGTCGAGGACCACATCGAAGAAGGGCGCCAGGTCGGTTCCGTCGCAGTCGGGGTCCAGGGTGGCCGTTCCGGCCCGGGCATCGGTGTAGACGATCGGGAACTCGATCTGGTCCTCGGTGGCGCCCAGGTCGAGGAATAGTTCGTAGGTCTCGTCCACCACCTCGGCCAGGCGGGCGTCGGGACGGTCGACCTTGTTGACGACGAGCACGATGGCCAGGCCGGCCTCCAAAGCCTTGCGGAGGACGAAACGGGTCTGCGGTCGGGGTCCCTCGGCAGAGTCGACTAGCAGGATGACCCCGTCAACCATGTTCAGGGCTCGTTCGACCTCTCCGCCGAAGTCGGCGTGTCCAGGGGTGTCCACGATGTTGACCTTTACGTCGCCCCGGTGAACCGCCGTGTTCTTGGCCAAGATGGTGATCCCCTTTTCCCGCTCTAGGTCCATGGAGTCCATAACCCGGTCGACCACCTCCTCGTTCGCTCGGAACGCTCCGGACTGGCGTAGGAGGCCGTCGACGAGGGTCGTCTTGCCGTGGTCGACGTGGGCGATGACGGCGACGTTGCGGAGGTCGGAGCGGGTGGCCACGGGAAAACGCTACGGCGGGCCGGGACTCCCGGGGTGGAAGTGTGACCGATGAGCACTGGCCTTCCCGGCGTTACCGGAACGCTCACGAGCGTCGACCGGGTGCAACGAGTAGGACTAGGTGCACGAATCCCGCCCTGATCAGCCTCGCCCGGGAAGCCCGTCAACAGCCGGACATCGGGATTCCTCGACCCGGATGGTCAGCGTCGACGTCCGGTTTCCAGGCGCCGGCGGGGCGGCTCACCGCCCTTCCGGGAGATGGCCGTGCCTAGGTCGTCGACGGCGTCGTCCAGCAGTGGCCAGGTCTTGTAGGCCGGGCCGGTAGAGCCCAGCATGGCCAGGCGTTCCACGGCATCGGCCACCAGCAGCGGGTGTGGGGCCCGTCCGTCCTGCTTGTCGACCTCAGACCGGGTGGTGGCCGCCCAGAGCACCAAGTCGGTGGCCACCGGAATCTGTACGGCGACCAGTGGGGCCACGCCGCGGGATTTGCGCCCCGCGAACACCTGGACCATCCGGGGGCGGGTCCGTCGCCAGGTCTCGAGGTGCCCGGACAGGGTCCGCGGTGGCACCCCTAGCCGCTCGGCCAGGTCCTTCAGGCCACCGTCAGGGAGGATGAATCCCACCTGTTCCGGTCGGGCCGTGGCCTCGTCGACCAGATGGGCCCATAGGGCCCGCTGCTGACGGCTCTTCAGGGGGTTGGAACGTCGGAGGCCTGGAGCCCGGGAGCACCCGGCGGCGATGCCTCGCATGATCGACCGGGGAACGAGGGCGTCGGGGCTCTTGCCGGTCGCCTCCCGGATGGCCTCGAAGTGGGCCGCGTGGGCCTGGAACGGCGCTGGCGTGCTCATGGGGAAAACGGTACCGCCGATGACGCCGTCGTCCGGTCGGGATGGACCGCACACACAGAACAAGTCCCGTGACCGTTTCGGCGAATCGACACAGGCCTAGGTCCCGTTCTGGGCCTCGCCGAAGAGGTTCAGACCATCCGGCCTCCATGTTTGGTCCACTTAAGGGCACTCTTGTCATGTAAGGGTCAACGCTCGTGTCGTATCGCCTAGTAGCGAGAGGCCATCACCCCCGCCACTGCAGGCTCGTAAGGGTGGCCATTTGCCTGGGGATTCTTTCGATGTGTGCCATCGGGGCCGCGTGCAGCGGCGACGCCCCTGCCTCATTTGTCTCAACGACGACGGTGCCAGCAACAACGACGGTGCCGGCAGCGGGGCTAACCACTTCCCTCGCTTCTTTAGGAGATGAGAAGGAGCCTGATCTCGACGTCGCCGGGAAGAAACAGCTTCGCCGCATCTCCTATGGAGAGAATCCTCTCCAAGCCGGCGATCTCAGGGTTCCTCCGGGGGACGGGCCCTTCCAGGTCGTAGTTCTCATCCACGGTGGATTCTGGCGGTCGGGTTTTGACAACTCATTGATGACACTTCTGGCTGAAGATGCGACTGCACGGGGAGTTGCGACTTGGAACGTCGATTACCGGTCGGTGGGTGATCCAGGAGGGGGCTATCCGGGAACGTTGGATGACATCGCCAGGGCCATCGACCATCTCGCACAAGTAGATGAGCCGCTCGCGCTCGACGATGTGATCGTGATCGGGCACTCGGCCGGCGGCCACCTTGCGCTCTGGGCGGGGAGCCGAGGCCGGCTCGCTCCTGGTGATCCAGGAGCGAGTCCTCTCATCGAACCACACACCGTGGTTGCCCAGGCTGCCGTCGTCGACCTGCGGTTGGCCGCCGAGGTGAACCTCGGATGGGGTGCAGTGGAGGCATTACTTGGCGGAGAACCCGATGAGGTTCCCGAGCGCTACCGGGTCGCCCAACCGGTCTTCGAAGGCCATCGGATCATCGCCGTTCATGGGCGGTATGACCAGATTGTGCCCATAAGCCAGAGTGCGCTGATTCCCGGAGCGATTGGGATCTTCTCTGACACCGGCACCCACTTCGACGTGTTGGATCCAAGGCACAACCTCTGGCTCCGGACGGTGGCTGAACTCGGTCTCGACAGCCCGAATTGACCTCAACGTTCTGTGAACCGATTCAACGCTCAACGGTGGTTCCCGGGTGCGGTGTCGCCTGTCCTCGCTGTTGGCTGTCAACTGACCCTGTAAACGAGTAAGGCGCACCCGCCTGGAGGCGAATGCGCTGGTCAGCGTGGTGGGCCGTGAGGGACTCGAACCCCCGACCCCCTGCGCGTCATGCAGGTGCTCTAGCCAACTGAGCTAACGGCCCCGGAGAAGATCAGCGTAGCGGTGGCCCCTGATGCGCACACCCGGCGCACGGGCGGTGGGGTTCCGCTTAACGGTCGCCGAGCGACCAGCGACCACGGTCCAGCAGGGCACCGCCGAGGAGCAGCACGCCGCCAATGGCCACCACCGGCAGGCCCGACCCGATCGACCGGTCCAAACTGGACGCGGCGTCAACGGCCCGGATGTCGGAGATCTCTATGCCGGTGACGGCTAGCAGCACTCCCCCAGCGACCAGGAGGACCAGTTTGTGGACCAGGCCCCGCTGGCCGACCCACAGGGCGCCGGCCACCACGGCGGCCACCAACCCGGTAACCAGCACCACTACGGCATCTAACGCCACATCCCAACCGATGAGGCGCTCCACGGTGCCGTCCGGATGGTCGACCACGATCCACGGGAGGAAGGTCCCCATGATGGCCAGCACCACCCCGATTGTCGACGCCATGGCGGCCAGGCCGTTACCGGCCGGTCGTTCCCGGCGGCGCGGCTCCTCCTCGGCTCCCGGTGGCGTAACCGGTGGTTCGTCACCCGGGTGGACAGCCTTGATGCCGAACGGCGGGGTGTGGGGCAGCGTCGCCTCCCCCGCTTCATCCGCCGGTTCGATTTCCGGTCCCTCGCTGGTCATGGGGTTCCCCCGTTGCTCATCGGCCGCCCCGACCCGCTGTTGCGGATCGCCCGATTTGTCGAGCACCGGGCGGGATTTGAACCCGCGGCTTTACGGCTTTGCAGGCCGTTCCCTTGGTCCGCTCGGGCACCGGTGCATCGCTCCCACTCGGGGCGGAAGCGGGGCCAATCGTATCGGCGGCCCCGTCCCGCCCATTCCCTGCTTCGGACCGCCGACGGGCGCCCGATCGGCCGAATCAATCGTCCTTCTCCTCGGCCAGCTTGACCGTGCAGGTGCCCTGGGCCAGGGCGGCTAGGCGCCCGTCGTTTTCAACCTGGATGGTGACCACAGCCGACCGTCGGGTCATGGACTGGATCTCCGCCACAGCCCGGCAAGTACCACCGCTAACTGGCCGGAGGTAATTGACCTTGAACTCCGTGGTGGCCGCCCACGAACCAGGCGGCATGACCGGGTAGAGCACCAACCCGAGGCAGTGGTCGCACAGGGCAGCCAGACAGCCGCCGTGCATGTTCCCGATGAAGGTGAGGTGGTCGTCGAGCACCTCGAACTCGACGACCAGCCGACCGGCTTCCAACTCCACGACCTTAAGCCCCAGGAAGCCGTCGATGCCGGAATCGGAACGGTGACCCAGGAGGTGGTCAATGAACTTCGGGTGGCGGACCTCGAGGTCGGGTGCGGTCACGGGGAAGCCTCCAAGAATGCGGCGGGCAACAGTCCGTCGGGCGGCCGTGGGGCCACATCGTCGGGTCGGTGCGTACGCTACGCACCCTCGGGGGCCAAAACATGACCGTTATGCGAACGGCAATTCAGCTAACTGCCGAAAGTGGCGCCTGGCCCGAGCTCGTGACCTACGTAACCGAGGCCGAGCGGCTAGGGGTGGACCACTGCTGGGTGGCCGAGGCGTGGGGTGGTGACGCCGCCACGCCGATCGCCGCTCTGGCTCAGCACACGGACCGGATGACGTTCGGCTCTGGTGTCTTCCAGGTTGGGGCACGATCAGCTGCCAACACGGCGATGACCGCTCTCACCCTGCAGCGCATCACCGACGGTCGGTTCTCCCTTGGCCTTGGTGCCTCCGGGCCGCAGGTGATCGAAGGCCTCCACGGTGTCCCGTTTGACCGTCCACTCACCCGAATGCGGGAAACCATCGAGGTGGTCCGCATGGCCGAAGCCGGCGAGAAGCTGATTCTGGACGGCGCTCAGGTCCGACTGCCCCTGCCGGGCGGCGAAGGTAAGGCCCTGAGGCTGTCGCTCCTTCCCGGCGACATTCCATTGGCCGTCTACATCGCCTCCCTGTCACCGCGGATGCTGGCCCTGACCGGCGAGGTCGCTGACGGCTGGCTAGGCACCAGCTTCGTACCTGAGGGCGCACAGTCGTCGATGGACGCCTTAGCTGAGGGAGCGGCCCGGTCCGGGCGGACGCTGGCCGACCTCGACCTGTGTCAGGGCGCCGAGGTGGCATTCGCCAGGGACGACGACGACCTGGCCGAGATGGTCGCGGCCCGCAAGCCTGGCCTGGCATTCAGTCTCGGCGGAATGGGCTCCGCCGACACGAACTTCTACAACGCGGCCTACGCCCGGCAGGGCTTCGCCGAGGAGGCCGCTGAGTCTCAGGCCCTGTGGCTAGCTGGTCGACGAGACGCTGCGGCTGCCTCAATCCCCGACGCCATGGTCCTGGCCACCACTCTCATAGGCAACGAGTCCCAGGTCGCCGACCGCCTTGCCCTCTGGCGTGACGTGGGGATCTCCCACATCCGCCTCTACCCGGCTGGCGACACCCTGGACGAGCGGCTGGCCACCTTGGGCCGGGCCCTGGACCTCGTCCGAGGGCTGGGATCGTCGCAGCCCGCAGACGGCCCGTAGGGTCGCACGATGAGCGATCCCGAGTACGCCCCCAGCCCCTGGGAACCGGTCGCCGACCACGTGGAGCGCTATCTGGCCACCGATGGCAAGGACGGCTTCGATTTCAACGGGGCCCAGTGCATCATCCTGAGCACCACCGGTCGGAAGTCCGGGAAGTTGCGCCGAACTCCGCTGATCCGGGTCCACGACGGGAACGACTACCTGGTCGTGGCCTCCATGGGTGGCGCCCCGAACCATCCGGTCTGGTACCTGAACCTGCAGTCCAACCCCGAGGTCACCATCCAGGACCGGGCCGAGGTGCACCACCTGGTGGCCCGCACGGCCCCACCGGAGGAGAAGGCCGAGCGGTGGCCGGCGGCCATTGCCGCCTGGCCTGACTACGCCAACTACCAGGTCCGGACCGATCGGGACATCCCGTTGGTGGTCTGCGAGCCCCGCTGAACCACCGACCGGCGGACCGGCTCAACTTCGGCGGGAGTCGATGACGCCGGTGTCGAACCCGGCCAGGTGCAGCCCACCGTGGAAACGGGCGTGCTCGACCTTGAGGCAGCGGTCCATGACGAGGTCCAGGCCGGCGTCGAGCACCGTCCGGGCTGCCTCAGGACTCCACAATCCGAACTGCGTCCAGAAGAGGCGTGCCCCAACGGCCACCGCCTCGTCGGCCACCGCCGGGACGTCCTCCAGTCGACGGAACACGTCAACGCAATCGGGCACGACCGGCAGGTCGGCCAACGAGGGAGCGCAGGGTCGACCCAGGACCTCGTCGACCGTCGGGTTCACGAAGTGGACTTCGAAGTCGGTGCCTAGGAGGTAGGTGGCGACGAAGTTGGAGGGACGGGCAGGGTTGGCTGACACTCCGACCATGGCCACCGTCCGGATGCTGGCTAGCAGGCGCCGTCGCTCAGCGACCGACGGCGGGCTCCACCCGTCGATGCCGGATTGTGGACCAGTCATGCCCCGCCTCCCAATGCCTGGTCTAAGTCCCACAGGATGTCGTCGAGGTCCTCCAGCCCGACAGAGAGACGGACCATGTCGGGGCCCACGCCGCCGGCCGCCAGAGCCTCGTCGGAGAGTTGCTGGTGGGTAGTGGACGCTGGGTGGATAACCAGCGTCCGGGCGTCTCCCACATTGGCCAGGTGGCTGATCAGCTGTAGTCGCTCGATGAACGCCGCCCCAGCCTCCCGACCACCGACAACTCCGAAGGTGAACACGGCACCCGGACCCTTTGGCATGTAACGGTCGGCTAGGTCCCGGTAGGGCGAAGCATCCAGGCCGGCGTAGGCCACCCAGCCGACGGCCGTGTGAGCTTCCAGAAAGCCGGCCACCGCCTGGGCGTTGGCTACGTGCTCTTCCATCCGCTGGGGCAGGGTCTCCAGCCCCTGGAGCAGGAGAAACGCGTTGAACGGCGACAGCGAGGCACCCACGTCACGCAACTGCTCGGCCCGGAGCTTCGTGCAGAAGGCCAGCTCACCGAAGTTCTCCCAGAACCGAAGGCCGTTGTAGCCGGCGTTGGGCTCGGTCATCTGCGGGAACCGGCCACTCCCCCAGTCGAAACGGCCCGACTCCACGACCACCCCGCCGATCGAGGTGCCGTGGCCTCCGATGAACTTGGTGGCCGAGTGCACGACGATGTCGGCGCCATGTTCCATGGGACGACAGAGGTAGGGGGTGGCGAACGTGGCGTCCACTACCAGGGGCAGATCGTCGGCGTGAGCGACGTCGGCCAGAGCCTCCAGGTCGGCCACCGCCCCGGAGGGGTTCCCGATGACCTCCGTATACAGAAACCGTGTCCGGTCGTCGACGGCCGCCGCAAAAGCCTGCGGGTCGTCACCATCCACGAAACGGGCCTCGATTCCGAAGCGGCCAAGCGTGTTGTCGAACATGTTGTGGGTGCCGCCGTACAGGGAAGACGACGTCACAAAGTTGGTGCCCTGCTCGGCTAGGGCGGCGGCGGTCAGGAACTCGGCCGCCTGACCGGACGCCGTGGCCACGGCCCCGATGCCCCCCTCCAAGCTGGCCATCCGTTCCTCGAAAGCGGCCGTGGTGGGGTTAGAGATCCGGGTGTAAATGGTCCCGTACTTCTGGAGGGCAAATAGGTCGGCGGCGTCGGCCACATCGTCGAACACGAAACTGGTCGACTGGTAGATAGGGACAGCCCGAGCACCGGTCGTCGGGTCGGGTTGCCCCCCTGCGTGGAGGGCCCGGGTGCGAAACCCCCACGGACGGTCGCTCATGACGGCGAAGTGTAGGAGGCGCCTGGTCAGGTGTCCCGACCGTCACCGGTGGCGATCGGTCGGTCCGAGGCGCTCCACTGCGACCAGGAGCCGACGAAGAGGCGTCCGCGCCCTAGCCCGGCGTGCTCCATGGCCAGTAGATCGTGGCAGGCACTCACCCCGGAACCGCAGTAGGCGACGACCTCGGCGGCGTCAATCACCCCGAGGGCCCGGTAACGGTTGGCCAGGGCTTCAGGGGCCAGGAACCGACCGTCGGCCAGGTTGGCGGCGAATGGCGCGTTGACGGCCCCCGGAACGTGTCCAGCCCGGGGGTCCACCGGCTCGACATCTCCCCGGTAACGCTCAGGGGCTCGGGCGTCGAGCAGGACGTCGGCCACGGCCGCCGTCTCAATGTCCACGAAGGCACCATCGGGCCACGGCCGGACCGGGACCTCGACGGGCGTCCGGACCGATGGCTGGACCTCCAGGGGACCGTCCCAGCCTTCGATGCCGCCGTCCAGTAGGGCGGCCGGTTGGCCGAGGATCCGCAGCATCCAGACCAGCCTCCCTGCGCTCATCCCCCCGGCGTCGTCGTAGGCCACGACCGGGTCGTCAGGCCCGATGCCCAGTGATCCGAGGGACAGGGCCAGGTCGTCGGGGTCGGGCAGCGGGTGGCGTCCCACCTCCGGGCCCGGCTTAGCCGTTAGGTGCTCCTCAAGGTCGACGAACACGGCCCCTGGAAGGTGCCCGGCGTCGTAGGCGCTCCGGCCGGAGCGTCCGTCCAGGTACCACCGGACGTCACAGAAGATCGGGCCGTCCGCCCCAGAGGCAAGGGACGTGGTGTCGACGATCGGTCCGAAACCCACGGTCGGAGCCTCCCACATCTCTCCAAAGGTAAGACCCACAGTAACTTTGCTCTCTGTTCCTTACTCTTCTAGGCTTGGGCCATGTTGCAGCGACTGCTCGCCCCTCCCCTCCCATCCCGCCTGGACACCGGCTCCGAGGCGTTCGAACAGAACCGGGCCGACATGCTCGAACATCTGGCAGCTATCGACGACCTGCTGGACGAGGCCGAAGCCGGCGGCGGCCCGGAATCCACGGACCGCCTGCGATCTCGTAACAAAATGCCCATCCGAGAACGCATCAGCCACGTACTGGACCCCGACAGCCCCTTCCTAGAGATCAGCCCGCTGGCCGGTTACGACTCCTCCTACGCCATCGGCGGCGGCTTCGTGGTCGGGATTGGCGTCATCGCCGGAGTGGAGTGCGTGGTGGTCGGCAACGACCCCACGGTGCTGGGCGGCGCCATGACCCCGTACATGGCCAAGAAGTGGATGCGGGCCCTAGAAATCTCCCGCCACAACCGAATGCCCTACGTCAGCTTCGTGGAATCGGCCGGAGCCGACCTGCGGGTTCAAACCAACGAGGGCGGCACCGGGAAGCGTCGCCGGGCCCGACTCGAGCATTTCGCCGAGACAGGCCGGTTCTTCTACGAAATGATTGAGCTCTCCAAGTTGGGGATTCCCACGGTTTGCGTCGTGTTCGGCTCGTCGACAGCGGGCGGCGCCTACCAGCCCGGCATGTCCGACTACACGATCTTCATCAGGGACCAGTCCAAGGTCTTCCTGGCCGGCCCACCGCTGGTCAAGATGGCCACCGGCGAAGACGCCGACGACGAGTCCCTGGGCGGCGGCGAACTCCACGCCGAACGGTCCGGCCTGGCCGACTACCTGGCCGAAGACGAGATGGACGCCCTGCGCATGTGCCGCGAGGTCGTCTCGCACCTCGACTGGCGTAAGGCCGGCCCACCGCCGTCCTACGTGGCCGACGAACCAGTGCACAATCCCGAGGGCCTCATGGGCATGGTCAGCAGAGACCTCAAACAACCGGTCGACGTGAAGGAGATCATCGGCCGGGTAGTCGACGGCTCGCGGTTCGAGGAGTTCAAGCCCCGCTATGGGCCGACCATGGTCTGCGGCTTCGCCACTCTCCACGGCTACCCGATCGGGATCCTGGGCAACAACGGGGTGATCCACCCGGATGCCGCCGAAAAGGCCGCCCACTTCATCCAACTCTGTAACCGTCAGGACACCCCGATGGTCTTCCTCCAGAACATCACCGGCTTCATGGTGGGAAAGGACGCTGAGGAGACCGGGATCATCAAGAAGGGGTCCCAGATGATCAACGCCCTCACGAACTCCACCGTCCCCCACCTGACGGTCATCATCGGCGCCTCCTACGGGGCCGGCACCTACGCCATGTCGGGACGGGCCTACGAGAACCGGTTCACCTTCCTCTGGCCCATGGCCAAGATCGCCGTCATGGGACCGAAGCAGATCGCCGGTGTGATGTCCATCGTGCGACGAGGTCGGGCCGCCCGGAAGGGCCTCGAGTTCGACGAGGAGGCCGACGCCGAGATCGTCCGCCAGGTCGAAGCCGCCCAGGAGAAGGGATCGCTCGCCCTGGAGGCAACCGGGAGCATCAGCGACGACGGGATTATCGACCCCAGGGACACCCGATCGGTTCTCGGTCTTTGCCTCTCAGTAGTGAGGACAGCACCGGTGGAAGGGGCAGAGAAGTACGGGGTGTTCCGGCTGTGAACACCCCCCTGCAGTCTGTTCTGGTCGCCAACCGGGGCGAAATCGCCCGCCGGATCTTCCGCACGGCCCGCGCCATGGGCCTGCGGACCGTGGCCGTATTCGCCGACGCCGACACCAACGCCCCGTTCGTAGCCGACGCCGACGAGGCCGTCCGGCTACCCGGCGGGTATCTGGACGGTGACGCGGTGATCGCCGCCGCTCTGGCCACCGGATCGGACGCCGTGCACCCGGGATACGGGTTCCTGGCCGAGAACTCCGGCTTCGCGGCCGCCGTCGAGGAGGCCGGCCTGACCTGGGTCGGTCCGTCCCCGTCGGTGATCTCCACCATGGGCGACAAGCTGGCTGCCAAGGAGGTGGCAACCGCTGCCGGGGTCCCCATTCTTCCGTCGTCGAACGACCCCACCGACGACTCTCCGGTGAACTACCCGCTGCTGGTAAAGGCGACGGCCGGCGGCGGCGGTAAGGGCATGCACCTGGTCGAGAAGCCCGCCGACCTGGCCGAGGCGGTGGCCACCGCTCGGCGGGAGGCGGCGACGGCGTTCGGCGACGATCGGGTGTTCCTGGAGCGCTACGTGGGCCGGTCCCGTCACGTCGAGGTACAAGTCCTGGGAGACGCCCACGGCGACCTGGTCCACCTCGGACTCCGAGAGTGTTCGATCCAGCGTCGACACCAGAAAGT
Organism: Acidimicrobiales bacterium; assembly: GCA_022452035.1. Taxonomy (NCBI): domain Bacteria; kingdom Bacillati; phylum Actinomycetota; class Acidimicrobiia; order Acidimicrobiales; species Acidimicrobiales bacterium. The sequence goes on from JAKURV010000010.1 coordinate 67,160, forward strand.
CGTCGAGGAGTCCCCGCCGGCCAGACCCGACCCCGACCGCGACCGGGCCATGGCCGCCGCCGCTGTCAACCTGGCCCGGGGTATCGGCTACCAGTCCGCTGGGACCGTTGAGTTCCTAGTCGACGATGACAGTGGAGAGTTCTTCTTTCTCGAGGTCAACACCCGCCTCCAGGTCGAGCACCCGGTCACCGAGGAGGTCACCGGCATCGACTTGGTCCGGGAGCAGTTACGGGTGGCGGCCGGTGAGCCCCTCGGCTACGGGCAAGACGACGTCGTCGTGACCGGCCACGCCATCGAGGCTCGGCTCTACGCCGAAGACCCGTCGGCCGGCTTCCTTCCGGCCACCGGCATCCTGACCGCCTGGCGACCGGCCGACGAGCCGGCCGTCCGCTGGGACTCCGGGGTCGAGGAGGGCGACCAGGTCGGGGTCGACTTCGACCCGATGTTGGCCAAGGTGGTGGCCCACGGCCCGACACGCAGCGACGCCGCCGGGCGCCTGGCCCTGGCCCTGGAACGCATGCACCTGGGGGGAGTCACCACTAACCGTGACTTTCTGGTGGCCACCCTGCGTCACGAGGCCTTCCTGGCTGGAGACACCACGACAGACTTCATCGAACGCCACGCACCGGCCACCAACGGCACGACGGATCCGGCCACTCTGCAGGACCTGGCCATCTCAGCTGCCCTCTGGCTGCAGGGACGGAACCGGGATGGGGCCCGGGTGCTGGGGGCCATCCCCAGCGGTTGGCGCAACGCCCGGATGCCCGATCAGCAGGTGGCGCTGACCCACCGTGGCGCCAGCCGTGACGTGCGGTACCGAGCCCGTAGGGACGGATCCTTCACGGTAGACGGCGACCGCCACGCCCTCGTCCACCGGTGGTCCCCCCAGGACCTGGACGTCGAGGTCGACGGCCTCCGCCGCACCATCCGGGTCACGGCCGCCGGAGACCGGATCCACCTCACCGCAATGGGCACCACGACCACCTTCGGCCTGGTGCCTCGTTTCCCGGTTCCCGAGCTCGAAGCCCCGACCGGTGGCCTGCTGGCCCCTATGCCCGGCCGGGTCCTCGACGTCCGGACGGCGGTCGGAGACATGGTGGCCGCCGGCCAAACCCTTCTGGTCCTGGAGGCCATGAAGATGGAGCACCATATGACCGCCCCGTTTAACGGGACGGTCACCGAGGTCCATGTGGCGGCCGACGATCAGGTGGAGAACGGAACCGTCCTGATGGTGGTCGCCCCGGCCGACGGCGAGCAGGATGGCTGACATGGCAGACCCGGTCCGTATCGCCAACTGCTCGGGCTTCTACGGCGACCGCCTCTCGGCGGCCCGCGAGATGGTCGACGACGGCCCGATCGACGTGCTGACCGGAGACTGGCTGGCCGAGCTCACCATGCTGATCCTGGCCCGGACCCGGGCCAAGCGACCGGGCGGCGGATTCGCACGCAGTTTCGTGACCCAGATGGAACACGTCATGGGCACCTGCCTGGACCGGGGCATCCGGGTGGTTACTAACGCCGGCGGCCTCGACCCAGACGGTTGCGCCGAGGCGGTGGCCGAGGTGGCCGACCGCCTGGGCCTGTCCCCCACCATCGCCCACGTGGCCGGGGACGACCTGCTGCCCCGCCTGGCCGAACTGGAGGCCGCCGGGGCCGGGGTGGTGGACCTGGAAACCGGCGAACCCCTGGGAGGCCCGGACCGTTTCGTAAGCGCCAACGCCTACCTGGGCTGCTGGGGCATCGTCGACGCCCTAGACCGCGGAGCCGACATCGTGGTCACTGGACGTACTACCGACGCCGCCGTCGTCTGCGGCCCGGCGGCCTGGCACCACGGTTGGGCCCGCGACGACTGGGATGCCCTGGCCGGTGCCGTGGTGGCCGGCCACGTCATCGAGTGTGGAACCCAGGCCACGGGCGGCAACTACTCCTTCTTCGCCGAGGTCCCCGGCATGACCCGGGTGGGCTTCCCATGGGCCGACGTGGCCGCCGACGGGTCGTCAATCATCGGCAAGCACGACGGAACAGGTGGTGAGGTCTCGATCGGCACTGTCACTTCGCAGTTGCTCTACGAGATCGGCTCTCCGGCCTACCTGGGACCCGACGTCACGGCCCGCTTCGACACCATCCGGCTGGACCAACAGGCCCCGAACCGGGTGCGCATCCACGGGACGCAAGGCGAGCCGCCGCCACCCACACTCAAGGTGTCTCTGAACGAGTTGGGCGGCTACCGCTCGGACCTCTCGCTGGCCCTCACCGGCCTGGACGTGAAAGCCAAGGCAGCGCTAGCCGAGGAAGCCTTCTGGGCCGCCTGCCCTTACGACCGGTCCGACTTCGATGCCGTGGAGTCCCGGGTAGTGCGCACCGACAAGGAGGATCCGGCGTCCAACGAGGAGGCGGTGGCCCAGTGGTGCCTGACCGTTAAGGACAGCGATGAGCGCAAGGTGGGCCGTCCAATCTTCGATGCCATGAACGAACTGGCGCTGGCCTCGATCCCCGGGTTCTTCTCGGTGCGGAGCAGCGGCTCGGCTCGGGCCTTCGGCGTCCACCGCTCCGGACGGATCCCGGCCGACCTAGTCCCCCAGCATGTGGTGGTCTGGGGTGGCGACCGGACCGTCGTGGAATCGGTCGCTCCCAACGGGAGCGCCAACGTCACCTTGGCCGACGGTCCTGTGGCGACGGTCCCCGACGGTCCCACCGTTCCAGCTCCGCTGGGCCGGGTGGCCGGCGCCCGATCGGGCGACAAGGGTGGCGACGCCAACCTGGGCGTGTTCGTCCGCGACGACGCCGCCTGGGCGTGGCTGGACGCCTACCTGACCGTCGACCGCCTCCGCCAGTTGCTCCCCGAGGCAGCCGACCTGGAGGTCGAACGGCACCGCCTTCCGGCTCTCCGGTCACTGAACTTCGTCATACGGGGCCTGCTCGGCGAGGGGGTGGCCGCCTCGACCCGGCAGGACGGCCAAGCCAAGAGCCTGGGCGAGTGGCTGCGAGCCCGGACGGTCGACGTGCCCGCCTCTCTGCTGGAGACCCCGTGAGTCTGACGCCGACCACGCTGGCCGACTCCGACCTGGGGCGCCGCCTGCGTGCCGTACCCGCCCCTCGCCCGGTCCTGGACCGCGACCGAGAAGCCCAGCTGACCGACCGCCAGCGCGAGGTCCTCGATGGGCTGGGCCACCTGTTCGACAACGGCTTCGCCGAGCTCACCATGGCCGGGATCGCCGCCCACGTGGGCTGCTCGCTGAGCACCCTCTACGACCTGGCCCCCAGCCGGGACGAACTGGTGCTCACCGTCATCGACCGAAACCTTCGTCGTATCGGCCGACAGGCCATTGGGGCCATCGATCCCGACACGGAGCCCCTGGCCGCCATCCGGGCCTACCTGGTAGCAGCCAACCTGGCCGTGGCCGCCACCACACCGGCCTTTGCCCGCGACCAGGCGGCCACCCCAGCTACCCACCGGCTGGCCACCGCCCACTCCGACTACCTGGTGGCTGTCACCCGGACCCTCCTGGACCTGGCCGTCGAACGGGGTGACATCGCCACGACCGACACGGCCGCCGTGGCCCGGGTGGTCGCCGGACTCGGAGCCCTGTTCGTTCTCCCCGAGAATTTGGAGGCCATCGAATCGACCCCCAAGGAGGCCGCCGACGCCATGGTTGACGTGATCCTCCGCGGGCTGACCGCGGGCCGCTGAGCCGGAGGGAGACCCCATGGACGTCCAAGACGTGGCTGCCGACCTGGTAGCCGAACAACAGGCTCTAGACGAGGTGGTGGCCGGCTTAGATGCTGCGGATTGGGCCGCTTCGACGCCGAGCGCCGGGTGGGCCGTCTCCGACCAGGTGGCGCACCTGACCTACTTCGACAGGGCGGCGGCTACCGCTATCACCGCGCCAGAGGCCTTCCGGGCGTCGGTAGAGGAACTTTGGGCGGCGGCCCGTCGCAACGAAGGCGACGACCTGACCCTCGGTCCGTTTCGGGCCCTCTCATCAGATGACCTGCTGGCCGCCTGGCGGGACGGCCGGACGCTCCTCGCTAAGGCGGCGGTCACCCTGACCGACGAAGACCGGGTCGAGTGGTACGGCCCCTCTATGGGCGCCCGCTCGTTCCTGACTGCCCGGTTGATGGAGGCGTGGGCCCACGGCCAAGACGTGGTGGACGCTGTAGGCGGGCACCGGCCGGCCAGCGATCGGCTCCGACACGTCGCCCAGTTGGGGGTCATCACCCGACGCTGGTCGTACGCCAACCGGAAGATGGCCGTTCCTGACGTCGAGATCGACGTGGCGCTCACCGCCCCGTCAGGCGGCCGATGGACGTGGGGCCCAGGGGACGCTCCGGAAGTCATCCGAGGCCCAGCTGAGGACTTCTGCCTGGTGGTGACCCAGCGACGCCACCTGGACGACACCGACCTGGAGGTGGTCGGTGACGCGGCCCGGGACTGGCTGCTCTTGGCCCAGGCCTTCGCCGGCCCTCCCAGCGACGGCCCCGACTCTGGGAGTTTCTGATGGCCCTCGTAGAAACCACCCGTCAAGGCGGTGTCGTGACCGTGACACTGGCCGATGAGGACAACCGGAACGCCT
>JAKURV010000011.1 GCA_022452035.1 Acidimicrobiales bacterium
GCGCCGGCGCGCGGCTGGCGGTGGCAATCGGGCACGGGTTCGGGGACAGGGTACCAGACCTGCGGCGCTCCGGCTGAGCCGTCGCCCGGCTCGGGCTCGGGATCCGGCTCCGGCGGCTTCGCGACCTTCTTCTTGCCTGGTTCCTCAGGCTGGACGTCGCGCACCAAGCCCTCACGCTGTGCCTTGCGACGGGCCCGGTCGGCCTGGGCTTCGACGATGCCCGATGAGTGGCTCTTCACACCTATACCCAGGGATTCACAGAGGTCGAGGACCTCGGCGTTGGTCATCCCCAGTTCTCGCGCCAGCTCATAGACGCGGATGTTCTTCGGCACGGTGGTTTCGTCGTCCTGTTTGTTGGTGGAGTTTGTTGGTGGAGTTCTGCTCGTACGGGGATCGGCCCCCGAATCAAAGAGATCGACAGGTGGGTCGGCACCGGCCGAACCGCCGTCTGACGCTATCGGTTGGAGGGTTGGATCACCCGTCCGACTCCCGCGGGTCGGAGATGGCTCGACAGGCAGCGACTATCGAACGGAGATAGTCGACAGTCGCCGGCCGACGAAAGGACCGGGCCAGGTCGCTGACCCGCAAAGCTTCCAGACAGGCGTCTGTCGGGTGCAGCCAAGCACCCCGGCCGGGGGCCGTCCGGTCGACCCGTGGGCCGGCCGCACCCTCCGGCCAGGCCAACCGGACCATCTCGGTGGCCGGCCCTATGGCCCGGCAGGCGACACAGGTCCGCTCTGGCCCGACCCCCACGGGAGCGGTACCGGGTCGGACGCCTACTTCTCTTCCTCCCCGGTCTCGGTGGCCGCCACGGTCCACTCGCCAGCCGAGACGGCCGGGCCGCCCTCGGCGGGCTTCCAGACCTGTTCACCAGTCTCCTTGTCGACCACCCACTCGCCCTCGGCCCAGTCGACGTCGGCGTACGCCGCTTCTTGGGCCACCTGGGTCTCACTCTTAATGTCGACCCGCCAGCCCGTCATCCGTGCAGCCAAGCGGGCGTTTTGGCCCTCCTTGCCGATGGCAAGGGACAGCTGGTAGTCAGGAACAACCACCGTGGCGGTGCCGGTGTCCTCGTCAATGAGGACTTCCTTTACCTTGGCCGGAGAGAGGCCCTTCATCACGAAGTCGGCCGGATCCTCCGAGAACGGGACGATGTCGATCTTTTCGCCCCGCAGTTCGTTGACGACCATCCGTACCCGGGCTCCCCGCGCACCCACACAGGCCCCAACCGGGTCCACGTTGGAGTCGTTGGACCACACAGCGATCTTGGTGCGGTGACCTGGCTCCCGGGCACAGGCCCTGATCTCGACAACGCCGTCCGCGATCTCGGGAACCTCCAGCTCGAACAGCCGCTTGATGAGTCCCGGATGGGTCCGACTGACCACGATCTGGGGGCCCTTAGCCGTCTTGCGGACCTCTACGATGTAGGCCTTAAGCCGGGCGTTGGCCTCCGGGCGCTCGAAGGGAACCTGCTCGGCCTGAGGCAGCAGGGCTTCGACCCGGCCTAGGTCCAGAAGGGTGTACCGAGCGTCAGTCTGCTGGATCATGCCGGTAACGATGTCGCCCTCGCGGCCGGCGTACTCCTCGTACTTGAGGTCGCGCTCGGCCTCCCGGATCCGCTGGGTCATGACCTGCCGGGTCGTCTGGGCGGCGATTCGACCGAAGTTCTCAGGCGTAACGTCAAACTCCTCACCAACCGGCTCGCCCTCCTCGTCTAGGTCCTGAGCCAGCACCCGAATGTCCATCGTCTCGGGATCAATGGTTACCCACGAGAATTCGTGGGCGCCGGGCATGCGCTTGTAGGCCGACTCGAGGGCATCGGCCAGAGCGGCGAACAGGGAGTCCACGGAGATCCCGCGGTCAGCCGCCAGGGCCTGGAGGGCCTCCATCATCTCGGGGTTCATGACCCGACCTTCCTTCCCGAGTCGGCGGAGCCGTCCCGATCGTGCCCCTTACGAGCCGACTTGGGCTCAGGGGTCCAGATGAAGACGGTGCGCGCCTTAAGAATCTCGTCGTGGCGGATGGATCGGACCGAGCCGTCGGCCGTCCGGACAACGACGCCCTCGCGATTACTCGCCTGCAGGACGCCGGAGACCCGACGATCGCCGTCGGTGCCGGGCTGGGTCTTGATCGTCACCTCGGTACCGACGGCCCGCTCGAAGTGGACGGGACGCTTGAGGGGCCGCTCGAGGCCAGGGCTGGTGACCTCGAGGGTGTAGGTCCCGGCAATGAGATCCTCATGGTCGAGGGCACGCGAGACCTCGCGGGTGATCCCGGCGATGGCGTCCATCCCGACTCCCTCGGGGTGGTCGACCACTAAGCGAAGCACGCCGCCCTCGTACTCGACGTCGAGCAACTCGATGCCTATCCGGTCACACAGAGGAGCCGCCATAGCGTCGATCCTGTCGGTCACCGCCATGATGCCTCCTTCCTGTCGTTCCGTCCCGGTGTCGCCACCGGAGCCTCGATTTCCGTCACGGTCACCCGCCGGAACCGAAAACAAAAGGCGTGGGCAGAGCCCACGCCTCGTCGGGAAACCGGCGATGCACGTCGGCGGAAGCATACCGGCGACAGCGGTCAGCGACTAGGGCCAACTGGTGACCGCGGTCGCTGGGCCAACGTGCCCTGGAGCCGCGGACTGACCCGGATCAGACCGTATGACGCCGGATGAGCTCGATCCGCGAGCTGGTGTCGTTGGCATCTTCACCCTGTTCGGCCAGGAGCCGCTCCCGGTCGCGTTCGGCCTCGCGGGCCGCCTTCTCGGTGTCAACGCGGGCCAAGGCGGCCTCGACCCCCTCGGCATGGATGAACTCGGCCCACTCCACCAGGGCATCGACCATCTCGTCCTCGGCCACCACGGCGGCGTTGCGCCCCTTCACGAATAAGTGACCCCGGCGGTTACCTGCCGCGATCCCCAGGTCGGCGTCCCTCGCCTCGCCAGGCCCGTTCACCACGCAGCCCATGACGGCCACCTGCAGGGGGATCTCCCGGTCGGCGAAGGCGGCCATGGCATCGGCGGCCACTGCCACCACATCGATCTCGGCCCTCCCGCAACTCGGACAGGCGATCAGGTCCACGTTCTTGCGCTCACGGAGGCCCATGGCCTCAAGCAGGGCCCGACCGGCACGGGCTTCCTCGACCGGGTCGGCGGTCAGTGAGTACCGGATGGTGTCGCCAATCCCCTCAGCCAGCAGGGTGCCGATGCCGGCCGAGGACTTGATCAGTCCGGCGGGCGGGGGGCCGGCCTCGGTTACGCCAAGGTGCAGCGGATAGTCGGTCACCTCGGAGAGTTGCCGATAGGCCTCGATCATGAGCGGAACGCTGGACGCCTTGACGGAGATCTTGATGAGATCGAAATCAACCTCGGCGAAGTAGCGGATCTCGTCGAGGGCCGACTCGACCATGGCCTCCGGGGTCACCCGTCCGCCGTATTTCTCGTAGAGATCGGGGTGTAGCGAGCCGCCGTTGACACCGATCCGGATGGGCACGCCCCGGTCGCGGGCCTCGGACGCCACGGTTCGGATGTGCTCCGGTCGTCTGATATTGCCGGGGTTGAGACGCAGGCAGTGAACCCCGGCCTCCAGGGCGGCCAAGGCCATTCGGTACTGGTGGTGGATGTCAGCCACGATGGGGACCGGCGAGCGGGGGACGATCCGAGCAAGCCCCTCTGCGGCCTCCAACTCATTGCACGTACAGCGGACGATGTCGGCACCGGCCATGGCCAGGTCGTAGACCTGCTGGAGGGTGGCCTCGTGGTCGGCGGTCCGGGTGATGGTCATGGACTGCACCGAGATCGGTGCTCCCCCACCCACGGCCACGTCTCCCACCATCAGGCGACGGGTGGGGCGGCGTTCGATCCCGGCCTGGACCTCCATGGGGATGAGGCTACCGGTGACCCGACAGAGCCTCCCCTCGGCCGGCGTCGGTCAGCCGAAGTCGGGGAAGTCCACGATGTCCCGGTAGAGGGCAACCACGGTGATGGCCAGGATGAGAGACACCACAGCCCAGGTGACCGGCACCAGCCGGGAGGCGTCGGCCATGTGGCGCCGCCCACCGATTGACCTCACCCGCTCGTATGTGGCGATGGCTACGTGCCCGCCGTCGAACGGGAGGAGCGGCACCAGGTTGAAGACGCCGACGAACACGTTCACCAGGATCAAGAACCACACGTAGGTAGACCAGCCGTCGTCGAACATGGCGCTCCCGAGGCGGGCCGCCCCGTAGATGGAGAGCAGCCGCTCATCGTCGGCCGGGTCGGCTGCTGGCTCCACGACCGGGGCCGGCGATTTGTCGGGCACGGCAGACGGACCACCGGTGGTGGCCTCAGACGGACCTACTGCTCCGGCGAAGAACTTGGCTAGGCCATCGGGGCTGAAGATGCCCACCAGCCCCGTGACCGACATCCACGCTAGGTCGGCGAAGCGAACTACGGCCTCGCCCGCCGCCCGGACGGGACCCATCGTGACCAGGGGTCGGTCCGCTCCGACGCCGAAGAACCCGGTCACCACGCCGTCCACGCCGACCCGCTCCCCGATCACCGCCCGGTGGACCATCGCCTCCCCGTCTCGCTGGACCACCACGTCCACCAGGTCGCCGGGCACCGATCGGACAACGGCGCCGAACTCGTCGAACCGTGTGGTCTCGACCCCGTCCACCGACAGGATCCGGTCGCCCGCTTGAACGTCAACGGCGGCGGCCGTCGATCCTGGTACCACCTCTCCGACTACCCACCGGTCGGGGTCGGGGGTCCCCACGGCGGCGTAGACCACGACTAGCAAGAACAGGGCGATGGCGAAGTGGGTGGCCGACCCGGCGAGGGCCACGGCCATCCGCTTCGGGTAGGACTGCTGGCGGTAGGTCCGCGGCTCGTCTGTCGGATCGACGACGTCGAGGCTGCTCATACCGGTGATCCGGACGTAGGCGCCGGCAAGGAAGATGGCCTTGACCCCGTAGGTGGTCTCTCCCCGGCGCACTGACCACAGTCGCGGGCCGAAGCCGACGAAGAACTCGGTGACCTGCATCCCCGCCCACCGGGCGACCAGGAAGTGGCCTAGTTCGTGCAGGGCCAGCATTGCGACGATCGACAGGACCACCACCAGCCCGGACAGGCCTCCGATGAGGCCGAAGGACACCAGGGCGCCGATCAGGAGGGTTAGCCGGATTCGATCGTTGCGGGGTTCGTTACGGACCGCACGGTCTCTCGGCTCTGGCAGATCGGTCACGGCCGGTCAGTTCCCGGCAACAACGAGGGCCCGGGTCGCCTCGCGGGCCCGCCGATCAACGTCCAGCACTGATTCCACGTCCTCGGCTCGATCACCGGGCCACTGGTCCAGGACCTCGGCCAGGAGGCGGCCGATGCCGACCCATGGCAGGACCCCATCGAGGAAGGCGGCCACAGCTACCTCGTTGGCGGCGTTCAACCAGGCCGGGGCCGTTTCGCCCAGCCGACCGGCGGCGATGGCCAGGTCCAGGCACGGGAAACCGTCCCTGTCGGGTTGCTCGAAGTCGAGGCGCCCTAACTCGGCCCAGTCGATGGCCCCGTAGGCCACTTCGAACCGGTCCGGCCAGGCCAGGGCGTAGCCCATGCACAGGCGCATGTCCGGGTTGGAGAGCTGAGCGATGGTGGCACCGTCGGTGAACGTCACCATGGAGTGGACGATGGACTGTGGATGGACAACCACGTCGATGTTGTCGTAGGCCGTCCCGAACAGTTCGTGGGCCTCGATCACTTCGAGCCCCTTGTTCATGAGGGTCGAGGAGTCGACGGTGACCTTGGGGCCCATGGCCCACGTCGGATGGGCCAACGCCTCTTCCACGGTCACGGCGGCCAGTTCTTCGGCCGACCGGCCCCGGAACGGGCCCCCGGACGCTGTGAGGACGATGCGCGCCACCCGTTCGTCCACGTCGTTGGCTCGCAGGCACTGGTGGATGGCGCAGTGCTCGCTATCGACTGGCAGCAGTTCGGCGCCCGGGGTGGTCCGCACTCGCTGGACAACCGGACCGGCGGCGATCAGGGACTCCTTGTTGGCCAGGCCGAGGCGGCGGCCGGCGGCCAGGGTGGCCAGGGTCACCGGGAGCCCGGCGAACCCGACCACGCCGTTGATGGTCACGTCGGCTAGGACGGCCGCCTCGGCCAGGGCGTCGGGTCCAGCCAGCACTTCGGTTCCGTCGGGCACCCCGGACGCCACGTCGGCGGCCACCGACGGGTCGGCCACAGCCACCAAGTCGGGTCGAAAGGTACAGGCTTGTTCGACCAGCAGGTCGACGGAGCGGGCGGCACCGAGGGCCACCACGTCGAAGTCGTCGGGCCGGTCGGCCACCACCTCGAGGGTTTGGGTGCCGATGGATCCAGTCGACCCGAGTACGGCGACCGAGGTCGGTGACATGGGGCGAGCCTACCGACGGGCTCCCGGACGCCGTGAGCGGATCAGACGGTGAACAGGTCCATCAGCCGGGCAGCGAAGTAGGTGGCCGGCAGGACGAACAGAAGGGCGTCGAACCGGTCCATCAGGCCGCCGTGGCCGGGGAGGATGCTTCCCATGTCCTTGATCCCGAGATCCCGCTTGATCATCGACTCACAGAGGTCGCCGAGCGGAGCGGCTAGGGCGACCACGATGCCGAGTACGAACGCCGTGCCCAGGTCGCCGGGGTCCTGGCCGAACGGGGTTATACGCCCCACCACCAGCACAGCGACCCCGAATGCGACGGCCATACCGCCAATCAGGCCCTCCATGGTCTTGTTGGGACTGACCGCCGATAGTGGGCTGCTCCCGAACATGCGGCCGATGAGCAGGCCTCCAGTGTCGTAGCCGACCGTGCACAGCACGGCGGCCAGCAACATCCCGATGCCGTTCGGGTCGCTCAGCATCAGCCCGACGAAGGAACCCAGGAATCCCACATAGAGAACGCCGAAGAGGGTCACCGAGACGTTGAGCATGGGTGCCTGGCGGTCGATGCCCGTCAGGTACCAAAACAGGGTGAACAACACGGTCAGGGCCAGGATCAGCGGGATGGCGGCTTCAAAACGCCAGTAGGCCCCCAGGTTCAGGGCAGCCACCGCTGTGACGCCGAGAAGGGAGGCCGGCTGGTAGCCGGACCGGCGGACTGCGAGGAAGAACTCGCCGGCGGCCAGGGTGAGCAGCACGGTGGTCAGGGCGAGCGTCGCGTTGGCTCCGATGCGGAAGGCCACCAGGGCCAGGGCACCCAGCCCGACACCTGTCACCACGGCCAGCGGGAGGTCCCGTCCGCTGCTGCTGCCAGCCATGCCCGAGCCGCCCCGGAGCGGAGGGGACGGGGCCACGGGAGTGCCCGACGGCGGAGCCGACCGGGTCCCGGTGGATGCAGCCGAGGCGGTGAGGTCGGGAAGGGGCTCGTCGGGTGGCAGAAGGGGCGGGTCGAATTCGGCGGACGAGGATGATCCGAGCGGCCCGTCATCGAAGAACGCCGCCACGGCCGCCTCGTCGTGGTCACCGACCGGCTGCTGGGACTCGTGATCATCCGGGACGTCGTCAGACCATCGAGGGGCATCGTCGAGGCCGGTCCAGGGGTCGACAGAAGGCGAACCGCCGGTAACGTCGGTGGGCGGTTCTGTCCAGTGGGGCAACTCGTCGCCAGGCGATTCGCCACCGAAAACGGAACGACCGGGTTCGACCACGTCGTCCGGCGAGTCCAGGCCGAGGATCCTGATCTCCTCGAAGCCCTGGTCTTCGCTCCCCTTCTGTTCGTTCACCCCGGGTCTCCCCTCGTGATCACTGGCTCAGACTTCGAGCAGGTCATCTTCCTTGGCTTGACGAGCCTCGTCGATTTCGGCCTCGAAGCCGTGGATCAAGGAGTCCAGGCGGTCGGCGGCCCATCGGAGATCGTCCTCGGACACCGACCCCTCAATATCGTCGAGGTCCTTGCGGGCGTGTCGTCGGACTCCCCGCATCCTGTTCTTGCCGTCCTCTGCCATGGTGTTCACCATGCGTACCAGATCCCGGCGCCGTTCTTCGGTCAGCTCTGGAAAGCTGAGCCGAATACTCCGCCCGTCGTTGCCCGGGGAGAGACCCAGGTCGGCCACCAGGATGGCCTTCTCGATGGCCGGTACGTTGCTCGGGTCGTGTGGCGTGATGAGTAGTTGCCGAGCTTCGGGGATGGAGAACGAGGCCAGTTCCTGGAGGCGCATCTCCACGCCGTAGGCGGTGACTGGCAACTTCTCCACCAGGGCGGAAGAAGCCCGACCAGTGCGCACGGTCGAGAACTCGCGGCGGGTGTGGGCCACGGCCTCCTCCATGGATGACGAGGCCTCGTCGAGGACCATCTGGATCATCTCGTCGCTCAACGCTGCCTCCGTCGTCTGACCGGCGGTCTGCCGGGTCCTCGTCGGTGACGGATCAGGCGACCAGCGTGCCCACCGACTCCCCAGCGAGGATTGACCGGACGTTACCCGAGGCCATGAGGTCGAACATGACGATCGGGAGGTCGTTGTCCATACACAGCGTGATGGCCGTGGCATCCATGGCCCGGAGTCCCTTCTGGATCACGTCTAGGTAGCTGACCTGTTCGAGCCGGGTGGCCTCTGGGTCCACCTTGGGGTCTGCGGTGTAGATGCCATCGGTTCCTGAGTGGGTGCCCTTGAGAACCACGCCAGCCTCGATCTCGACGGCCCGCAGGGCAGCAGCCGTGTCGGTAGTAAAGAAGGGGTTGCCGGTCCCCCCGGCAAAGATCACGACCCGACCCTTCTCGAGGTGTCGGATGGCCCGGCGACGGATATACGGCTCGGCGATCTGCTCCATGTGGATGGCCGTTTGGACCCGGGTGGGCTGACCGAGCTGTTCAAGGGTGTCCTGGAGGGCCAGCGCGTTGATCGAAGTGGCGAGCATGCCCATGTAGTCGGCCTGGGCCCGGTCCATGCCGGCGCCAGCGCCGGACATGCCGCGCCAGATGTTGCCGCCGCCGACGACCACGGCGATGTCGACGTCGAACTCGGAGCGGACGTCGGAGATGTCCCGGGCGATCCGCCCGACGATCTCACCGTCGATGCCGTATCCGGCCTCGCCGGCGAACGCTTCGCCGGAGACCTTGAGGACGATCCGATCCCAGCGTGCCGGGATCCGATCGCCGGTGGTCATCTCAGGCCCCCAAGTAGGCCTGGGTGAACCTCTCGATGCTGCCACCGTTCAGGACGTCGGCTACCGAGGTCTTGTCGCCATGAAGTCCCTGCTCGAGGAGAACGGTGTCGCGGAACCAGCCGGTCAGCCGGCCCTCCACGATCTTGTCCCAGGCCTGTTCGGGCTTGCCCTCGGCCTTGGTGATCTCCAGCAGGGCGGCCCGCTCCCGCTCCACCAGATCGGAGGCGACCTCCTCGCGGGTGAGCACTGTGGGCTTGGCGAAGGCGATGTGGAGGGCTACCTGGTGGAGGGTCTCCTGGTCGACGCCCGAACCCTCGACCACCACGCCGTTCACGCCCCGCCCGTCCTGTACGTGGAGGTAAGTATCGAGCACGTTGCCCTCGGCCGCTTCGATAAGGGAGACCCGGCCGACCTCGACGTTTTCCTTGATGGTGAGACGGAGGTCGTCGATGGCCGTCGAGCGGGCCTCGACAGCCGCTTCGCCATCGGTCAGCACGGCGTTGACCAACTCGTCCACGAGAGACAAGAAGCCGTCTGACTTGGCCGAGAAGTCAGTCTCGCACTTGAGGTGGACTAGGGCGGCCCGGCGACCATCGGAGACGAGGGCCACGGCGCCCTCGACATTTTCCCGGTCAGATCGGGTGGCTGCGTTGGCCAGGCCCTTCTCACGAAGTATCTGGGAGGCCGCCTCGAAGTCGCCGTCGCACTCGACTAGCGCCCTCTTGGCATCCATCATCCCGGCACCGGTGGCGTCGCGCAACGCCTTCACGTCCTTGGCGGCGATATCACCCATGGTCAAGCCTGCTCCTCGTCGGTGCTCTCGACCAGGGCGTCCGCCTCGGCGACTGACTCTTCGGTCTCGGTAGAAGCCTCACCGGCCGCTTCTTCGGCGACCGGGGCTTCGGTGGGCAAATCCTCAGCACCCGCGTCCTCGTCGTCGCCAGCCCCTGCCACGGTGGAGGCCACCCGGGCCTCGCGCTCGACCGACTCAGAAGCCGCTTCGTCGCGAGCCTTGGTTTGCTCGGCGGCCCGATCCTCTGCATCCAGCGACGGTCCATCGTCCTTGCCGGCGCTGCGGGAGTTAAGGATGAAGCGACCCTCCTCGACGGCATCGGCCACCACGCGGCATAGCAGGCTGCCTGACCGAATGGCATCGTCGTTGCCGGGAATGAGGTACTGGATGACGTCTGGGTTGCAGTCGGTGTCGACGACGGCCACCACCGGGATGCCCAGCTTGTTGGCCTCGGTTACGGCGATGTGCTCCCGCACGGTGTCGAGCACGAAGATGGCGTCGGGCAGGCGCTCCATCTCCTGGATACCGCTCAGGTTGCGCTCAAGCTTCTCGAGCTCGCGGCCCAGCATGAGGGCTTCCTTCTTGGGCATGGCGTCAAACTCGCCGGAATCCCGCATGCGCTGGTACTCCTGCATCTTGGAGACGCGCTTGGAGATCGTCTGGAAATTGGTGAGCATGCCGCCCAGCCAGCGCTGGTTCACGTAGGGCATGCCGCACTTCTCGGCGTAGGAGCGGATGGCGTCCTGGGCCTGGCGCTTCGTGCCGACAAACAGCACCCGACCACCGTCAGCGACAAGATCGCGGACGAAGGTGTAGGAAGACTCGATCCGCTCGAGGGTCTGCTGGAGATCGATGATGTAGATCCCCGACCGCTCGCCGTGGATAAACCTCTTCATCCGCGGGTCCCAGCGCCGGGTCTGGTGTCCGAAGTGGACGCCCGCCTCGAGCAGCTGCTTCATGGTCACGACAGCCATGCCGTGGTCTCCCTTCCCATCGGTTCGTCTCGCCCCCACCTCGCGCCCGAGGGCGACCGTGGGTGGGTGGGGGTGTTCTGGTCTGGTCCGACACTCGGTGTGCGAACCGGGGACAAAGTGTACCGGTGCCTGCTGGGAATCAGTTCGGTGACCCCTGACTAACGAGTCAAAGGACCTCTCGGGTGTAGCGGACCACGGCCTCGATCTCGACAGTCGTGTACCGGCCCCGGAAACCGGGCATCCCTCCCCGGCCGTCCTCCACAACCGTTAGTTGGTCCTGGATGTCGGTGAATCGGTCCTCCACCGCCCGCATCGACGGACCACGACCTCCCGAACCGTCCGGAGCATGGCAGGAGGCGCAGGATCGCCCCCAAACATCCCGGCCCAGGACGAGGACGGGGTCGGCCGACCCCGTGTCAGTTCCGGGTACGAGCGGAGGAGCCCCGGCACAGGCCGAAGCGAGCAGGAGGACGACAAGAGCGGCCGAAGGGTGGGGACGCATGGCATGGGCGACGATACTGACGCCATGGGCTTCGACCCCCAGCGCTCACACCGACGACGACCGAGCGACGTGCTCTACGTTGGGGCAACCGTCGTCATCGGCATCCTGCTCGTGGCCTGGGCGCTCTTTCGGTAACCGATGCCAGGCCGAGGAGGTCGTGAGGTGGAAGACCCGGAGATCCTGGGAGAGTTGGAGGAACGTTTCGTCCAGCCGTACCAGGCCACCAAGACCTACTTGTGTCCAGGCTGTAACCGGGAGATTCCCCCCGGTCTCGGCCACATGGTCATCCTGCCGGTCGACGCCCCCGACCTTCGCCGGCACTGGCACCGCGGGTGCTGGGTCGGACGCCAGCGCTGACCCGTTCGAACCGGAACGGTCAGAACTCCCGCTTCTCCTTGACCTTGGCCCGCTTCCCAATCCGGTCGCGTAGGTAGTAGAGCTTCGCCCGACGGACGTCACCCCTGCTGAGCACCTCGATGTGGTCGATGATCGGCGAATGGACTGGGAAGGTCCGCTCCACTCCCACGCCGAAGCTGAGCTTGCGCACCGTGAAGGTCTCCCGAACACCGCTGCCCTGGCGCTTGATGACCACGCCCTCGAACAGCTGGACGCGCTGGCGGTTGCCCTCCACCACGCGAACGTGCACCTTCAAGGTGTCGCCGGCACCGAAGTCGGGAACGTCGTCTCGGAGGTTCTCATGGTCGACGAGATCGGTGGGCTGCATGGCTCGTCCTCGAGAGGCCGGGTCCGGAGAAGCGATCCGGACGGATTCGTGGACCGACCCGGAAGCGAATCGGCAGGATCTGCGGCCCGCTTCACGGACCGGTCGGCCAGCATACGGCCAGCAGCAGCTGACGACACCGGCACCAGTCGGTCCCGCCATGTCGTCCGACTTAGTCCCCGCCCTGACCGAACTCCTCTAGGAGCGCCTGATCGGCTTCGGTGAGTCCACCTCGGCGCTCGATGAGGTCCGGTCGGAGGGCCAAGGTACGGACCAGCGCCCCGGCCCGACGCCAGCGGGCCACCCGCCCGTGATCGCCGGAACGCAATACCTCGGGCACCTCCATGCCCCGGAAGTCGGCCGGGCGTGTGTAGTGCGGATACTCCAACAGCCCGTCGGCAAACGACTCGTCGTCGGGAGAGGCCTCGTTGCCCAGCACACCCGGGCGGAGTCGAGCCACCGCCTCCATGATTGCCAACGCCGCCAACTCGCCACCGGCCAGCACGAAGTCACCCAGCGATACCTCGTCGTCGCACAGCCCGGTCCGGATTCGCTCGTCGACGCCCTCGTAGCGGCCGCACAACAGAGAGAAACCGTCGAGGGCGGCCAACTCAGCCGCTACCGACTGGTCGAAGCGCCGTCCACCCGGGCCTAGCAGGATCAGCGGTCGTGGTGGGTCAACTGCCTCGACAGCGGCGAACACCGGCTCGGGCATCATGACCATGCCGGCCCCACCCCCGAACGGACTGTCGTCGATCGTGCGGTGTGCATCCTCGGTGGCCAGGCGGAGGTCGTGGGCCCGCACGTCGAGGTGACCGGCCACTCCGGCCCGACCCAGGATGCTCTCTCCCGCGTACGCCTCGACCATTCCGGGAAAGATCGTGAAGACGTCGATCCGAAGCGTCACGGGGCACCTCCCCCGTCACCAACGAAATCATCGTCGAGCAAACCGGCTGGCACCTCTACGTCGATGCGGATGCCGGGCTCAAAGCCCACGAGGAAGGCCAGCGGGACTAGCCGACCGTCGTCCAACTCCAGGAGATCGCTGGCTGGGTTGTCGATTAGGGCAATCACCGTGCCGTGTTCGGCACCGTGCTGGTCGACGACCGTCGCCCCGACCAGCTCATGAACCCAGAGGGTCTCGTCGTCGGCATCGAGGATCGGCGAGGCTGACAGCACCACCCCGCGCCAGGCCTCGGCAGCGTCCCGGCCGTCGATTCGGTCGAACCGGACCAGGTGGCGGTGCTGGTGAGGTCGGCTGGACACCACAGTCAGCGGCCCGCGCCCGGTCTCCAGTACCGATCCGGGGTCCAGCCGCTCCAGGCGCTGGGTGACGAGGCTGACAACTACCTCCCCACGAACACCGTGGGGCTTGTCGATCCGGCCGATCTCGAGAAGGGCCGGACCGTCGGGGTCCGACCGGCCGTCCATCGGACAGTCAGTCGACGAAGTCGACGTCGATCTCGGTCTCGTCGCGGACCGCGGCGGCCCGGACAATGGTCCGGATGGCGTTGGCCACCCGGCCGCGACGGCCGATAACCCGGCCCATGTCGCCGTCAGCGACGGTCACTGAGAAGGTGCACCGCTCCTCGCCCGACGTCTCGATGCGGACCTCGTCCGGCTCTTCGACGATCGACTTGATCAGGTACTCGAGGACTCCCTCGGCGGTCTTGGCTTCAGCGCTCATGATGCGTCCTCCTCGGACTCCTCGGCAGGAGCCTCCTCAGCGGCCTCTTCAACGGCCTCATCAACGGCCTCTTCAACGGCCTCATCAACCGGTGCCGGCACAGCAGGGGCGACTGGCGCCGCGGTGACGCTGGTACCCACTGGCTGACCCTTGAACTCGTCCCAAGCCCCGGTGATCTTCAGGAGCTTCTCGACGCGCTCGGTTGGCTGGGCGCCGTTGCGGAGCCACTCGACGGCCTTCTCGTTGTCGATCTCGATGACGGACGGATCACGGCGGGGGTCGTAGAAACCGACCGCCTCGATGATCCGCCCGTTGCGCGCCTTGCGCGAGTCGGCGGCCACCACACGGTAGGTCGGCTGCTTCTTCTTACCCATCCGCATCAGGCGGAGCTTCACGGCCACGTCGGTACCACTCTCTTCTCGTGTGTGGCCCCGCACGGTCTGGCGGGGCAGGGATCGGGGCACGGCAGACTATGCACCCCTTCGGTCCGCACAGTCTGCCGTGACGCGGCCCATTTTCCAGCCCCTCCGGTCGGAAGCCACGAATGACGGCCGTCTCACCGACCGGACCCAGTGCTCGGAATCAGCTCTTCGGCCGGTCCAGGCCGCCGCCCAGCAACCCCGGAACGTTCGTCTCATCACCCAAACCGGGTAGGGAGAGCCCCTTCTTACGGTCCACCGGGACTGGGCCCCGGGCCGTGGTCCGCCCACCGCCTCCCTTCCGACCCTTCCGGACCTTCTTCTTCGTCGCACCCCGACCACCCATTTGCTTCATCATCTTCCGCATCTCACGGAACTGCTTGACCAGCTGGTTGATCTCCCCTGCCTGGGTGCCGCTGCCCCGGGCGATCCGGGCCCGACGTGAGCCGTCGATGATGTCGGGATCAAACCTCTCAGCCGGGGTCATCGAGTTGATGATCCCCTCGATCCGGTCGATACGCCCATCATCGACGTCGACGTCGCCCATCTGCTGCGCCATGCCCGGCACCATGCCCATCAGGTTGCTGATTGGCCCCATCTGGCGGAGTGCTCGGATCTGGTCCAGGAAGTCGTCCAGCGTGAAGGTGCCCTCCAACATCCGGGCAGCCGCCGCCTCAGTTTGCTCCTTCTCGAAGGTCTCCTCGGCCTTCTCGATGAGTGTCTCCACATCACCCATTCCCAGGATCCGCCCAGCTAGGCGGTCCGGATGAAAGGTTTCGAAGTCCTCTAGGCCCTCCCCCGTCGAGGCGAAGGCAACCGGGCGACCAACCACCTCTTTGATGCTCAGGGCCGCACCACCACGGGCATCGCCGTCGAGCTTGGTGAGAACCAGAGCATCTAGGCCCAGGCGAGCGTGGAAGGCCTCAGCCGTTGACACCGCGTCCTGGCCGGTCATGGCATCGATGACCAGGAACGTGTGGTGGGGCTCCAACACTCCGGACACCTCGGCCACCTCGGCCATGAGGTCGTCGTCGATGGCTAGACGCCCCGCCGTGTCGCAGACCACGACGTCGCGTCCCAGCCGGGCCGCCTCGGCCAGGCCAGCCCTGGCAACGGCCACCGGATCCGACGGCTCGCTGAACACCGGGACGCCGATGCGGTCGCCCAGGGTCCGCAACTGCTCGACGGCCGCCGGCCGCTGGAGGTCGGCCCCGATCAGTATCGGGTTACGTCCCCGGGCCTTGTACCACCGAGCCAACTTGGCCGCCGTGGTCGTCTTGCCCGCTCCCTGCAGGCCCGCCAGGAGAACCACGGTCGGCGGCTTCGAGGCATACGGAAGGCGGGCCGCCTCGCCGCCCAGGATCTCGGTGAGCTCCTCGAGAACGATCTTCACCACCTGCTGGCCAGGGTTGAGCGCACCAGCCAACTCGGCGCCCACAGCGCGCTCCCGGATCCGGTCCTGAAGGGTGCGCGCCACCTCCAGGTGGACGTCGGCCTCCAGGAGCGCCACCCGAACCTCTCGGAGGAACTCGTCGACGTCGTCGGGACCCAGGCGACCCTTACCACGGACCCTCCGCAGGATCCCCTCGAAACGGTTGGTCAGGCTCTCAAACACCGTGCGGCCTCCTGAACCCGTCTCAGGCCGGAACGTCGGCCGCGAACAGGGCGTCCACGAACTCCTCGGGATCAAACGGCACCAGGTCGTCCACGCCCTCTCCCACCCCGACCAACTTCACCGGGATGCCGAGGTCGTCCTGAACGGCCACCACGATCCCCCCGCGCGCTGAACCGTCCAACTTGGTCAGCACAATTCCGGTCACATCGACGGCCTCGGCGAACTGTCGAGCCTGAACCAGACCGTTCTGGCCGGTCGTGGCGTCGATGACCAGGAGGGTCTCGGTGACCGTACCGGCCCCCTTATCAGCCACCCGCCGAACCTTGGATAGCTCGTCCATGAGGTTGGCCTTCGTGTGGACCCTCCCTGCGGTGTCGGCCAGCACAAGGTCGGCCCCCCGAGATGCTGCATGGGCCACGGCGTCATACACCACCGAGCTGGGGTCGGCACCCTCGGCGCCCCGCACCACGGTCGAACCCGACCGGTCGGCCCACAGCGACAGCTGGTCAGCCGCCGCGGCCCGGAACGTATCGCCAGCAGCGAACACCAGCCGGCGACCGGACACCGACTCCCTGTAACCCAGCTTGCCGATGGTCGTCGTCTTGCCGACGCCGTTCACGCCAACAAACAGCCAAACCGACGGCTCGCCCCCGAGGGCCAGATCACGATCCGCCTCGCCTAGTCGGGCCAGGAGCTCCACCTTGAGCAGCCTCAGCAGGCCATCGGCGTCAGCTACCCCCTCGCGTCCCACCCGCTTCCGGAGGCCGTCGACTAGGGCATCGGTGGTGACCACACCCACATCAGCCAGAAGCAGGGCGTCGGCCAGGCCCTCCCACGTGGAGTCGTCGATCGACGAACTGTTCCGCACCGGCGCAAGGTGTGTGGACCAGGCATCGCGAGCGCGACCAAGGCGGGAGCGGAGACCCATGGGAGGCGCATCCTACCGGTGGGGTCCGAACCCACCCCGGGGCACCAACCGGCGCGCTAGCCGGTGAACTGGTCGTCGAGGTCGCCCAACTGAACCAGGGCCAGACCGACCTCGCCATCGCGTTCGTACTCCAACTCGACCCGTGATCCCGGTAGCCGGATCTGGATGTCGGCTCGTAGGGCACCCATGTCGCGGATGATTCGGCCATCCGACCGGAAGACGCGGTCGCCGACCAGTAGGCCCGCCAACTCGGCGGGCGATCCCTCCACCACTTCAACGATCAGGGCGCCCGGCCGTCCGTCAATGGTCGACTCGCCCCGGATGCCCAGCCATGCCGTTCCGATTGGTTCGCCCAGGATCAGACGACGGGCCACCAGCACCACTGTGTCGCTGGGGATGGCGAAGCCCACGCCGATGTTGCCGGTTGCGAAGCCAGTGCTTTGGATGGCCGTGTTCATGCCGATAACCCGGCCCTCGCGATCGGCTAACGGCCCTCCCGAGTTACCCGGGTTGATCGGCGCGTCGGTTTGGATCATGGAAACCCCGGCACACTCGGCGCTGAATCCCGACTGGCAGCCGTACGAGTCGATGACCCTTCCCACGGCACTCACGATTCCTGCGGTGACCGTGCGGTCCAGGTCGAAGGGGCTCCCCAGGGCGACAGCCAACTGCCCCACATGGATGTCCTCGGTAAAGGCGAAAACCGCTGGCACCAGGCTGCTGTCCGGCTCGGTCAGCTGAAGCACGGCCACGTCGCGCCGAACGTCGAACCCCACCACCTCGGCGACGATTTGCCGACCGTTGGGCAGACTGACCACCACCTCGTCGGCATCATCGACCACGTGGGCGTTGGTGACGATCCGACCCCCGTCGTCAAAGACGATGCCGGAACCGTGACTGGTCTCGGGGACCGAGACCAGCACCACCGAGTCAACCAGCGCTTCGGCCACGGCGACCACCGGCTCGTCGCCCGAATCGTCGACCGGCGCCTCGGCGAACAGACGGGCCACCAGTAACTCGACCTCCTCGGCGGTCAGGCCGGCCGACTCCTCGATAAGGCGTCCGACCACGGTTTCTACCTCTTCGGCCGACAGCCCGGCCGACTCCTCGACCACGGAGGCGGCGATAGAAGCCACGTCGTCGGTCGACAGGCCAGGGGCTTCGGAAAGCCGGTCGGCCACGATGACCTCCACGTCGGCGGCCGAGAGCCCCTCGCGCTCGGACAAAATTCCCTCGACCAGGGCCGTCACCTCGGCCTCGGACAACCCCCCGGTGGCCAGGACAGTCCCGGTCGCCTC
This sequence comes from Acidimicrobiales bacterium, assembly GCA_022452035.1. NCBI lineage: Bacteria > Bacillati > Actinomycetota > Acidimicrobiia > Acidimicrobiales > Acidimicrobiales bacterium. Next base: position 18,048 of record JAKURV010000011.1, read on the forward strand.
CTCGGACCGGATCTCTAACGGGACGCTGGAAGCCGCATCGCCATCCTCGCCGCGCAGCATCCAACCGGCCACGGCCCCGGCCACCAGTGCAGCCACCAGGACGGCCACGGCGAACAAGCCCGCCAAGAGTCGGCCGCTGATGCGGACCGGAGGTTCGATCGGCGGTACGGGTGCCGGCAGCAGGCCCGGAAAGGTGGGCTCAACGGGCCGACGCCCCCCGACCTCGATGGACCGGCGGTCGACGGACCGTCGCTGGTGGGCCTGATCGTCCTCCATCAGACTGAAAATAGAGCGCCCAACGCCCAACTCCTACGCATCAAGAGATTTAGGAGTCCACATACCGGGGCAACCAAAGGGTGAACGTGGCCCCCTCGCCCTCTACTGACCTCACAGTGGACCGCCCACCGTGGCCCTCGGCGATCTGGCGCACGATGGCCAGACCCAGGCCAGACCGCCCGGCTTCCCGGGCCGACGCCCGGTCACCCCTCCAGAACCGCTGAAATACCCGGTCGACGTCACCGACAGCGATCCCAGGTCCGTGGTCGATAACCGAGGCCCAGACCATCTCCTCGTCCCGGCCCACAGAGACCCGGACCGTTCCGCCCCCCGCCGAGACCCGAATGGCGTTACTCAGAAGATTCGCTACCGCGCGGCGCAGGGCCACGGCGTCCCCCACCACCTCCAGGCCATCGATCCGGTCGTGGTCCAGCACCACACCAGACCGCGAGGCAGCCGCTGCGAAGTCCTCGACCGTCTCACCTACCACGGCGCCCACGTCGATGGGCTCGCGTCGGCTGTCCGGACGCTCGTGGTGGGCGTACAGCAGTAGGTCGTCGACCAGAGCCGACATGCGCTCGGCGGCCCGGAGGGACACCCGCCCGGCCGCCCGAAAGTCCTCCGGCCCGGCCTCTGGATCGGCCATAACCACGTCCAGGTTTGTGCGCAGTACAGCCAACGGGTTACGCAGCTCGTGTGACGCCTCCTGGACGAATCGCCGCTGGCCCTCGAAAGCCTCGTCCAGCCGGTCCAGCATCTCGTCGAAGGTGTCGGCCAGGTCCCGGAGCTCGTCCGACGAGCCTCCCAGTTCGATCCGCCGGGACAGATCGGTGGCGGTGATCTCCCGGGCCACAGCCGAAATCCGACTAATGGGTCGAAGAACCAGGCCGGCCACATACCAGCCCACGGCCAGACTCCCGAGGAACACGCCGGCCAGGGCGGTGAAGGAGTAGGCCCGCAGCCGCTCGAGAGCCCTCCGGTTGACCTCCTCCTCGAAGATGACCAGCCACGGACGATCCTCCTGTTGGTCGACCGACAAAGAGGCCTGGTCGGTAGAACCCTCTTGGGCCAACTGCTCAAATCGGGCCAGGTGCGACGTGGGCTGTTCGGACAGAGCGCGGGACAGACCTAGGTAGATACCCCCCACCATCACGGCGGCCAGCGCGAAGAGAACAATGGAGTAGAGCAGGGCCAACCGGGTACGTAGGCTGCCGAACCGGTCCGGGAAGCGCCCGGCCAGGCCCACCCCGGTCCGGTTCACCGGTCCACCGGCTCATCGACCAACCGGTAGCCCGACCCGACCACGGTCTCCAAGAGCGGCTCCTCGCCCTCCAGGGAGAGCTTGCGGCGCAATGTCCCCACGGTCACCCGCACGGTGTTGGTGAACGGGTCGGCGTGCTCGTCCCACACGTGGTCCAGGAGAACCTCCTGGGACACCACGTCGCCGGGACGGGTCATGAAGTACCGCAGCAATGCGAACTCCTTGGCCGTGAGGTCTAGATCACGCTCACCCCGGCTGGCTCGGTGGCGGGCCGTGTCCAACACCACGTCGCCGACCTCCAGTACGGCCCCCGACCGGCCCGGGTCGCGCCTCAGCAGGGAACGGATACGGGCCGAGAGTTCGTCGAAGGCAAACGGCTTGACCAGATAGTCGTCGGCCCCGACGTCCAACCCCCGTATACGGTCCTCGACGGTGTCCCGAGCCGTCAGCATCAGGATCCGGGGTGGGACCTCGCCCGGCGGATCGGCCCGCAACGTCGAGCAGACCTCCAGCCCATCGATCCCAGGCATGGTCAGATCCAGGCAAATCAGGTCGTATGGGATGAAGGTGGCCTTCTCGATCGCCTCCGCTCCCCCATCGGCCGTGTCGACGGCGTAGCCCTCCCGACGGAGCCCTCGGGCCACCGCGTCGAGCAGGTCGGCCTCATCGTCGACCACGAGGATGCGCACGGGGACGACGGTACTCCGACCTTCCCCGCGGCCAGACCGCGGGACTCCAGATCAGCCGTTGGTCAGGACTCCGAGCCGCCGGGCCACCCGCTCGGCCTCCACCCGCTCGCTGATCACCCTCGACGACCCGCCGGGAGCCATCGATACGCCGTAGAGGCAGTCGGCGGCCTCCATGGTCCGCTTCTGGTGACTGACGATCATCAGCTGGGCGTGGTCTCGGAACTGGTCGACCAGGCCCAGGAACCGGTGCAGGTTGACGTCGTCGAGGGCCGCCTCCACCTCGTCCATGACGTAGAACGGCGAAGGACGACTGCGGAACACGGCGAACAGGAAGGCCAGGGCGGTTAGTGACCGCTCGCCGCCGGACAGCAGCGAGAGCTTCTTAACGTTCTTGCCCGAGGGTCGCGCCTCCACGTCGAGACCCGTCTCCAGTAGGTCGTCGGGATCGGTGAGGCGCAGCTGCCCCTCACCACCAGGGAAGAGGGCATCGAACAGGTCGGTGAAGTGGCTTGACACCTCGGCGAAGGCAGCAGCGAACACCGACACAATCTCTTCGTCCACCGACCGAATGACCTTCCTCAGGTCCTTACGGGTGGAACGGATGTCGTCCAACTGCTCTTGGAGGAACTCATGGCGCTCCCGGAGACCGTCAAACTCAGCCAAAGCCAGCGGGTTAACCGGTCCCATCAACTTCAGCTCGCGCTCTAGGTCGGCTATCCGGTTGGCCGCCGTTACCCCCTCGTCCAGTTCGGGGCACGGAGCATCCAGGGCGGCGTCGGGCTCCAGGTCGAACTCGGCGCGGATCGACTCGGTCAGGCTCTCAAGGCGCAAACGTGTCTCAGCCCGCTCGATCTCCAGCCTCGACTGGTGCTCACGGGCCTCCCGGAGGACGGTCTCGGCAGTCGAGCGCTCGCGACGCAGGCCGTCCAGGCGGGCGGCCACGGCCCGAACCCGCTCGGATTGCTGGCGCCGGTGATCACGCAGGGCATCCAACCGGGTATCGACCATCGACAGGCGCTCATCCAACGCCGCTGTGAGTTCACGGGTAGCGGCCTCCCGCCCGTCTAGGTCACCGCGCTGGGCAGCGGCAGCGGCCCGCTCGTCGGCCAACTGGCCCAACCGTGACCTCAGGTCGGTAGCCCGAGCCCGAACCACGGTCTGGCGACCGGTGGCCTCGGCGACCCGAACGTCGTGGCCGGTTCGTCGGGCACCCAGCTCGGCGGCCCGCTCCTCCAGTGAACTCCGGGCAGCGTTCATCCGGTGTCCTGCCTCCACGGACGCCTCCTCGACCGCCTCCAGACCGGGCAGGCGCCGCTCCAAGTCGTCGACCCTCCGGGCCTCGTCTTCCAGGCGCTGGCCCAACTCGCCCAGGCGGGTCCGCAGCGACTCCGCCTCGGTAGTCAGGTCACGACGTTCGACCTGCAGCCGCTGGAGCGCCTCGGTCGACGCCGTGAACCGGCCGTCATGCTCGTCCAGGGCCCGGTTCCGACGGGCCACCTCGTCGTCGGCGTCGCCCGTCGCCCGCTCGGCCACGTCCAGGGCCCGGGTGGCCTCGCCCCGCTCGACCTCGGCATCGGCCAGCCGGCGCTCGGCATCGGCCAGCGCTGCGCCGGTCGCTCCCCGCCCGTCCCCACCGATCCGCCAGCCCGACGGGCCGAAACGGTCACCGGCCAGGGTGACGATGATGGACTCCGGGTAGCTCAGGGCCAGATCGACCACGGCGTCAAGATCGCCGTCGACGACCACGGCGTGGCCAAGCAAGCGGTCTAGGAGACCGTCGACGCCCTCCCGTCGGGCCCGGACCCGGGACCGGATGGGCGACCCCACCGGCGGAGAAGAACAACCGCTCGAGCCGGCGTCCAGAGCCAGCACAGCCGCCGAGAGCCGACCTTCGCGCAGGGCGGTCAGGGCGTGTCGAGCCTGGCCGACGTCGCCGACCACCACAGCGTCCAGCGCCGAACCCGCCGCTGCCTCGAAGGCCGCCTCGAAGCCATCGTCCACCTCGACCAGGTCCAGCAGCGTCCCCAACACGCCTTCGATGCCGGCCAAGTGCTCGGCGCCGGCCCGTGACCGGGCCTCGTTCAGGGCCAGGGACAGGGCATCCACCCGGGCTGTCACCGACTGGACTTCAGCCTCGGCGGCCATGACCCGTTCCCAAGCCGCGTTCCGGGCCACGGCGGCCCCGTGGGCCCGGGACTCGGACTCGGCCACGGCCTCCACCAGGGGCTCTTCGGCTGTCTCTCCCACCGACAGTTCAGAGCGTAAGCAATCGGCCTCGGCGTCCAGGCGAGTCGATGCCTCCTCCAACCCGCCCAGTCGAATGCCTAGGCGCTCACGCTCCGAGGTGGCCTGGGCAACGGCGGCCCTCAGGACGCCGAGCTCGCCACGAGCCTCGGCGGCGTGACCGCCCAGGGCCGGCACGCCTTCCGACCAGTCCATCTCGAAGGCCGCCCGATCGGCGGCCAGCTCGGTCTCGGCCACGGCCAAGCGCTCGGCCTCCGGTGCCAGGCGGTCGGCCTCAGCGTCCAATTCGGCGGCCTCGGCCTCGGCCCGCTCCAACTCCACCTCCAAGCCCACGACTACCTGCTGGGAGGCCAGAGACGACCGCTCCCGCTCAATGCCCCGGAGCCGTTCGACCAGAAGGGCCCTGAGACCCCGACCTCGCTCCCGCAGGGACTCCAGCCGCACCAGCCGGTCGCCCAGGTCGTCGCCTCCCCTGGCAGCCAACTCGGTCTCGGCCGCCGCGACCTCGGCGTCCACTCGGGCCAGCACCCCACCCTGGGTCGACTCATCGGCAGCCAGCGTGGAGCGCCGCCCAGCCTCGTCCCGGGCCCTGGTCTGGAGGGTGTCCAGCTCCCGTCCCGCCCGGTGGAGGCGCAAAGCGGTCAACTCGCCCAGCAGGTCGCCGTGCCGGCGGGCAGCATCGGCCTGACGTTCCAGCGGACGGAGCTGTCGGCGGACCTCGCGCAGCAGGTCAGACAGCCGGTCCAGGTTGGTTTCGGTGGCCCGCAACCGCCGCTGAGCCTTCTCCTTACGGCGCCGGTATTTCAGGATCCCGGCCGCGTCCTCGATGATCATCCGCCGGTCCTCCGGACGGGCGTTCAGTACGGCGTCGATCTGGCCCTGGGAGATGATGACGTGCTGTTGGCGGCCGACCCCCACGTCGGACAGCAGTTCCTGGATGTCCAGCAGGCGGCAGGGCGCGCCGTTCATCGAGTACTCGCTATCACCGCTTCGGAACAGGGTCCGGGTGATGGTCACTTCCGCAAACTCCACCGGGAGCTGGCCCAACGAGTTGTCGATGGTCAACGAGACCTCAGCCCGACCCAGGGCAGCCCTGGTGGACGTGCCAGCAAAGATGACATCGTCCATCTTCTGGGATCGCACGGCGCTCGGCGCCTGGGCGCCCAGCACCCACGCGATGGCGTCCACCACGTTGGACTTTCCACTGCCGTTGGGCCCTACGACCACCGTGACACCGGGCTCCATCTCCAGGGTCGCCGTGTCAGCGAACGACTTGAAGCCCTTGATGGTCAGCTGTTTCAGGAACACGCAGGACCCCGCGCGCCGCCCGCCCAAATCACAGGGGTGTCATTCGCCATTCACGCCACCCTAGGCGCGCCAAAGGCGCCCGAGGGGCGCTCCGTCAGACCTGGGTCTCGCAGAAGTAAGTCCAGCTTCCCTTGAGCTTGATTCGCTGGATGGCTGACCGGTTGCGCTGGCTGAGCGCACCCGCCCGGCCGTAAACCGCCAAGTGGTCGCCGTAGGTCCCCGGCTCGCCGTACAGGTCGACGAACGGACGCTCTTCGAGGTCAGTCCCTCGGTACTTGATGGCATCGTTGACCACCGAGATCATCGCCCCATGGAGGCGCCGGACCTCCTGGGTGGAAAGGGTGTTGCTGATCCGGTCGTAGCGCAGTCCGGCGTGGAACAGGATCTCGTCGGAGTAAACGTCGCCGATGCCCACCACCACCGTGTCGTCGCACAGGAGATCCTTGAGCGGTACCTCCCTAGCCAGGACCTGTCCTCCGAACATCGTCCACGGAACCATCTCGCCGGCCGGATCGATGCCCAGCGTGGCCAGGTCTGGGAACTCAGTGAGCAGCTGGTCGCCGGACACCACGCACACCTCCGAGGTGCCGCCGGGGTCGATCAGGCGGACCTGACCGCCCACCGTGAAAGTGAAGGTCATCTCGGTGCCGGGTGCCTTCGCGTCCCGGGCGGCGTGCCGCCGAATACTGGAGCCGGCGCCCGGGCGGATGACCAGTAGGTCGTCTTCCATCTTGATGACCAGGGTGAGTCCGATCCGGCGGACCGGGCCCAACTTGCAGCCCTCCACCGTTCCGGCGAACGATCGGCGGGTGCGGTACCGGGCCAGGGTGGCCATCGAGGCGACCTCCACCGTCTTCACCTTGCGGCCGGAAATCTCCCGGTCCAGGGCGTAGCGGATGATCTCTACCTCGGGTAGTTCGTGTTCGAGAGTCACGTTGATTCCTGACCTGTCGTCGGAGTCCCAGCCTCAACCGGGGATGGGTGTTCAAGGGCGTCCCAGGCCAACTGGGCCGCCTCCTGCTCGGCCCGCTTGCGCGACGTGCCGGTTGCCGGGCCGTACGAACGCCCGGCCACCTCGACCACAGCGTGGAACCGCTTGTCGTGGTCCGGACCGTCGTCGGTCAGCACATAGCGCGGCGGCGGGTCGGATCGGCGGGCGGCCAACTCCTGGAGGCGCGTCTTGAAGTCGTGGAGGCCCGGATCGACCGCCGAGTCGGCCAGCACGTCGGCGAACAGCCGGTCCACGACCGTCCTCACGGCCGCCGGCCCACCGTCTAGGTAGACAGCGGCGACCACAGCCTCCAGGGCATCGGCCAAGATCGAGTCCTTGTCGCTCCCACCGGTCGATGACTCGCCCCGACCTAGGCGGAGTGCCTCACCCAACGGGATCGACCGGGCCACGTCGGCCAACGCCGGGGTGCTCACTACGGCGGCCCGGATCAGAGCCAGTTGGCCCTCGGGCAGCCCAGGATGGTCGCGGTAGACACGTTCAGCGACCGCAAACCCCAGCACAGCGTCACCCAAGAACTCCAGCCGCTCGTTGGAGGAGGCCTCGTGCTCGGCACACCACGACCGGTGGGTCAGGGCGATCTCCAGTAGGTCCGGATCACCGAACCGGTGGCCAAGACCGTCCTCGAGGGCTTCCGAAACGACGGACCGCGGGTCAGCCGAGACGGGAGACGACATAGTCGACGGCATCGCGGACTGTCTTGAGGTCCTCGAGGTCATCGTCCTCGATCCGGAAGCCGGCAGAACGCTCGCTGAGTTCCTCCTCCAGGGCCTCCACCAACTCGATAAGGGCCAGCGAGTCGGCGTCGAGGTCGTCGGCGAACGAGTTGCCCTCGCCGATCTCGGACGGCTCGATCTCCAGGATGTCGGCGAGACGGTCGCGGATCAGTTCCAGGACCTCGTCGCGCCCGATCGGGACGCCCTCGACATGGGTTTCTGCGGGCACGTCGGCTCCTCGCCGTTCAGAGATGTGGGGTGGTCATCGGCCGCCGGGGACAATGAATCAGCCCCAGGAACGGTGGGTCATCCTACCGGTCACAACCCTGGGTCGGAGCGTGGTCGAAAGGGATGGAGATGGTGGGAAGGTCAGGCCTGGGCGGCCACGGCCTCCGTGAGATGGTTGACCACGTCGGCACGCACCATCTCGGCGGCCACGCCGATGGCGTTTCGCATGGCCACGGCCTTCGTGGAGCCGTGGCTAATGACGCAGACCCCCTTGACGCCCAGGAGCATGGCCCCGCCGTAGGTGTCCGGGTGGAACTCCCGGTAGAGGTTGTCCAGTTCGGGAGCCAGTACTTCGGCCGCAGCCATGGCCTCCGGTCGTTCGGCCATAGCGGTCAGGAGGGCGGTCAGGAGGGCCTTGAAGGCCCCTTCGGCCGTCTTGAGGGCCACGTTTCCGGTGAACCCGTCGGTCACGATGACGTCGGCAGTGTCGGTGAGGAGGTCGCGTCCCTCCACGTTGCCGATGAACTCGGCGTCGCGGAACTCGGCGGCGGCCAGGGCCGCGTAGGCGTCCTTGACGAAGGGGCTTCCCTTCCCTGGCTCCTCACCGATGGACAACAGAGCCACCCGGGGCTGTTCAACGCCTAGGCGGGCTCGGGAGAACACGGCGCCCATCTGGCCGAACTGAACCAGCCACCCGGGGCTGCACTCGGCGTTGGCCCCCGAGTCCAGCAGCACGGTTGGGGTCCCACCGGGTACCGGGATCAGCGTGGCGATGGCCGGCCGGGCCACACCGGAGATCCGCCCCATGCGGAGCAGGGCGCTGGCCATGGTGGCCCCCGTGTTACCAGCGCTGACCATGGCCGATGCCCGGCCATCGCGAACCGCCTCAGCCGCCCGGACTAACGAGGAGTCCTTCATCCGACGGACGCTGGAGCCCGGTTCGGCGTCCATGGCGATGACCTCAGACGCCTCGAGGACCTCCAGGTCGCCGACATCGGCGAGCTCCTCGGGGCGGCCGACTAGCAGCACCGGGACGCCGTCCTCCTCGTGGGCCTGCCGGGCGCCGGCGACGATCTCGGCCGGTGCGTGGTCACCGCCCATGGCGTCGACCGCTACGGGCAGCATGATGCGAGGAAGGGGTAGGTCAGTCGACGTCGACGGCCTGGCGACCCGCGTACCAGCCGCAGTTCCCGCAGATGCGATGCGGGCGCTTGGTGACGCCGCAGTGGTCGCAGGAGCTCCGGGCTGCGCGGTCCAGGGTCCAGGCGGACGCCTTTCGGCTACGGCCCTTGGCCTTGGAGGTCTTCTTCTTTGGGACGGCCATCGTCGGTTCCTCGGAGGCGGTCGGTGGGGTGGAGATCGGGTACGTCGACCAGGTGCGCCGACGGCTAGACGAGGCTACCGGCACCGGCTGCGAACCGGTACGGCCATGACGGGGACCACTCCCGGAACCGGCCGCTTCACCCCAAGTCGGGTTCGTCGAACCGGAGAACGTCCAGAGCGGCCCACCGCGGGTCTCCCGCCGGGCCGTCCTCCGTTCCCGATGGGCTTTCGGCGGACCGAAGCCACTCCGGGTCGGGGCCCATGCAGTCGTCGGCGCAGAGCGGCGAGAGGGGCAGAGCCAACAGGACGGCGTCGCGGACCACCGGCTCCAGGTCGGCCTCATCTCCACCCAACTGGTAGGCATCGGCGGCGTCCGTCTCGGGGGCCGACCGACCCGGCTCGTCGGAGGCCATCACCTCGTGGACCCGTAGGTCGACCTCGCCGACCACCGGCTCCAGACAGCGTCGGCAGTCGCCGGACCATCCGGCCCGGACACCGCCCGTCACCACAACCTCGGCACCGCGGGCTTCGGCCTCCAGGTCCACGACAACCCGGCCATCCACCACCGACACGTCGCCAACCCGCAGGTCGTCGAGCACCACCGAGGCCCGGATCAGCCGAGGATCGGCGCGCCGACGCAGGACGGCCAGCGGTATCCGCAGGTCGTCGGTCACCGGGAGGCCACCGGGGCGGGGCGGCACGCTCCCGCCGGGGTCATGGCCCGTCGGTCTCGGCGTCCTGGTCGAAGAACGTGACGCCCGGTCGACCGGCCACCGCCTCACGGGAAGCCTGGGCAGCCTCGGCCGCACGGCGATCCCGGTCCCGGTCAAGGACGGTCTCTTGCAGGCGACGTCGACCCTGGGCGATGGCGTCACGGGTACTGCTCAGCAGCGACTCGAAGCTGCCCAGTTTCTGGTCGCAGTAGTCCTCGGTCTCCCGGCGCATCTTCCGGGTCTCGTCCTCGGCCTTCTCGACCAGGTGGCGGGCCTTCTGCTCGGCGGTCCTCACCACCTCAGTGCGCTGGACCAACCGCTCGGCCCTGGACCGAGCCAACTCGAGGATCTCGTCACCCTCCCGACGCACCTTGGCCAGAAACTCCTCCCGCTCCTTGAGTAACCAGCGGGCCGACCGGAGCTCGTCAGGAAGGCGGGTGATGGCCTCATCGACGAGGCCCAGCAGCTCATCCTTGTTGACCATGGAGGAGGCGGACAACGGCATCGGCCGCGCATTAGCCACCTGCTCGCGCAGTTGGCGCAGGATGGTCTCCATCTGGGGCGGCCGGTAGGGGTCCGGGGTCGTCGGCGTAGTGGGCTGCTGCGGTGGCGGCGCCGCGGTCGGGCCGACCGACTGAAGGGGCGCCACCTCGGCGGGATCGGTCATGTCGCCAGCCGGTTCTCAAGACGGGTGCGCACCGGGACCGGCACCATGTCGTTGACGTCGCCACCCAGACGGGCCACCTCGCGAATCAATCGGGAAGCCAGGAACGACCGACGAGACGCCGTAGGCAGGAAGAGGGTCTGCACCCCAGAGATGGCGGCGTTCATCTGGGCCATCTGGAGCTCGCTTTCGAAGTCGGAGACGGCCCGTAGTCCCTTGATGATGAAGTCGGCCCCGGCCTCAGCGGCCAGGTCGACGACCAGACCGTCGAACATGGTGGTCCGCACGTTTGTGAGGTGGGAGAAGCATTCGTCGAGCATCGCCATCCGCTCCTCCAGATCAAACAGGCCGTCACCCTTCGCCGGGTTCATCAGGGCGGCCACCACCACTTCGTCGAACAGGCCGGCTGCCGTCTGGACCATCTCGACATGGCCGTTGTGCACCGGATCGAAGGATCCTGGATACAGGACGCGGGTCACGGCCTCGGCACCTCTCGCTCGATCGTGGCTGGTTGGTCGGCGGCCCCCGCCGCCTCGGCTCCCGGCAGGAGCAGCGTTACCACGGTACTCCCGTACCGACGGCACGATTCGGCATGCCAACCGGGTCCCGGCTCGATCTGGCGGTCGGATTCGGTGACCACCGGGCCGTCGACACGGCCAGCCAACCCGACCAGCAGGTCGGCCCAGCCGTCGAAGGGGTACGGCGGGTCCAAGAGGACTAGGTCCCACCGGTCGTCGGTGGTGGTCAACCATCGCAGACCGTCGGCCCGAACCACCCGGGCCCGGTCTTCCAGATCACAGGACCGGAGGTTCCGGGACACCAGGTCCACCGCCTCGGCTGACCGGTCCACGAACACGGCCCGTCGGGCACCCCGGGAGAGCGCCTCGATACCCAGTGCCCCGGTCCCGGCAAACAGGTCGAGGACGTCGGCATCCACGACGGCCCCCCGGCTGTGGAGGGCGTTGAACACCGCCTCCCGGACCCGGTCGCTGGTGGGACGCACGTCCACCCCTGATGGTGAGGCCAGACGACGGCCCCGGGCGGTTCCAGCCACGACTCGCATCTAACCAGTATGGAGGCCCGGTGGTCGGCGCGAACTACGGTCGGCCGGGTGCGGGCTCCGGAGACCATCGTGTGCGTGGACTGCGGGGGCACCTGCCACCTACTGGCCCACCCCGAGACCGAGTTCGACCCGGGAGACCCGGTGGCCTACCGCTGTGCCGACTGCGTAGACCGCTGGGACCTGGTGATGCCCGACGACGAGGACGACGGTCAGGGCGACGAGCCACCCAGGGACGTCTGAACTGGACGCATCAGCGGGGGTCGCGCCACATGAGCGGAACCGTTGGACCGCCGTCGACGGCCACCTCACCGGTGACCACGAACCCGTGCCTTTCGTACAGCGGCACGTTGTCCGGGTCGCTGGACTCCAGGTAGGCCCCCAAGCCGTCTACGTCGCAACGGGCAGTCACCGCCCCGATGCAGGCCGAGGCCAGCCCCAGACCCCGATCCGCTTCCCGGGTGCCGACGAACGCCAGGTACCAGTGGGGCGTTCGCGGGTGGGACTGGAAGATCGGAAACAACCGACTCAGGCGCTCCATCGCCCCGGCATCTTCCAGGAGGGCCCGGTTGGCCGCCCCGGCCTCGGCGGCGGCGGCCTCGGCATCATCAGGCTCGTGAGGTCCGACCCACAGGGCGGCGCACCGGCGCAACCCGTCCGGGTCGGTAGGCACGAACACCTCGTCGAACCCGCTCCCGGCAGCCAGGCGGTTGGCAAACAGGGCTGCCAGCTGGGCGGGCCTCCGGTCGGCGTCGTCGAAGAGGAACGCCAGCACGGGGTCGTGGACGAAGGCGTCGGCCAGGGTGGCGACCACGTCGGGCACCTCGCCGGGTCCGATTGTCCGGGCGTCGGTCATGGGACCCTTCCTAGTCCGGTAGACGCCGTGGCCACGACCTCGACGGCATCACGACTTCAGCAGGTAGCCGGACTCGTCGTCCCCGAGGAACAGGGTGACCTCGTCGGCTAGCTCGGGGTGGTCAGCCAGGCCCCCTCCACCGCCGACCAGCCGGAGGGCCTCCTCTCTAGCTGCCTCCACCCATTCCCGGTCGCGGCGCAGCGAGGCTAGGCGGAGGTCGTTACGCCCCTTCTGGCGCTCCCCCATGATCGTGCCCTCGCCCCGCAGGTCCAGGTCCACCTCGGCCAACTCGAAGCCGTCGGTGGTCCGGACCACCGCCCGGATGCGCTCCTCGGACTCCGGGGTAGGCGCCTTACCGACCAGCAGGCAACGACTGGAATGTTCACCGCGCCCCACCCGACCCCGGAGCTGGTGAAGTTGGGCGATGCCAAACCGGGCGGCGTCGAGCACCACCATGACGGTGGCGTTCGGAACGTCGACTCCCACCTCGATCACCGTGGTGGCCACCAGCACGTCGAGGGCGCCGGACCGGAAGAGCCGCATGGTTTTCTCCTTTTCGGACCGACCCACCCGTCCGTGAAGCAGCCCAACCCGGAGCCCGGCCAGCTCGCCGTCCGACAGCGACGTAAAGGCCTCCTCCGCCGACCGTACCTCCAGGTTCTCAGACTCTTCGATCAACGGGCACACCACGTAGGCCTGCCTGCCGGCCTCCACCTCACCCCGGACGACCGGCCACACGTTGGCGTCGTCCTCGTGCCAAGACGTCGCTATGGGGTTGCGCCCCGGTGGCATCTCGTCGAGAACCGACACGTCGAGGTCCCCATAAACGGTCATGGCGGCCGTCCGGGGAATGGGCGTGGCCGTCATGACCAGCACGTCGGGAACCGTGCCGTCGTCGTTCTTCTCTCGAAGAGCGGCCCGCTGTTCGACACCGAACCGGTGCTGCTCGTCGATAACCACCATGCCGAGCGACCCGAACCGGACCCCCTCCTGGATCAGCGCATGGGTACCGATGAGCACGTCGATGCCGCCGGCCACCAACTCTGTACCAATCCGCCGACGCTCGGTCGTGGTGGTGCGGTTGGTCAGCAATTCGACTTTCAGCGGTCGCTGCCCTAGCAGGGTGGCCGGGTCGTCGACGGTGATGCGGTCCAGCATCTCGGCCACCCCCAGGTGGTGTTGTTCGGCCAGGACCTCGGTGGGCGCCATGAGGGCGCCCTGATACCCACCCTGGACGGCGGCCAGCAGCGCCGAGACGGCTACCACCGTCTTGCCGGAGCCCACGTCGCCCTGTAGGAGCCGGTGCATGGGTGCGGGTCGAGCCAGGTCCTCCAGGATCTCGGCCACCACCCGGTCTTGGGCGTCGGTAAACGGGAAGCCGAGACCGGCCCGGAACCCCTCCAGCAGAATGGTCGTGGCGGTGTCGTGGGCAATTCCGACCGAGGTGCGCTCCAGGTCCCGCTTACGCTGGACCAGAGCCAACTGGATCCGGAGCAACTCGTCGAACACGAGGCGGCGGCGGGCCTCAGCCATCTCCTGCATCGACTCTGGGCGGTGGATGGACCGGTAGGCGTCCGAGCGCCCGACCATCCGGTACCGCTCGAGGACGCTTACCGGTACCGGGTCGGACAGGCCCCGGACCTTCCCGACCCGACGGAGTGCCTCGCCCACGAACCCGTCCACGTCCCAGCTCTGGAGGCCGGCCGCCTCGGACTGCGGGTAGACGGCCACGATGCGTCCCGTCCGGTCGCCCACCAGGTCCACCACGGGGTTCGTCATCTGGAGGTCACCTCGAAAGCTGTCGGCCTTCCCGAACACCACGGCCTCCCGGCCCTCGGTCAGTTGCTTGAGGCGCCACGGCTGGTTGAAGAACGCCAGGCGTAGCCCACCCGTGTCATCGGCCACCCGGACCTCGACCAGCGAACGCCCGTTGCGGGTTCGACGCGATGTCACAGCCTCCACCCGGATTAGGACCATGCCCTCCTCGCCGGGAGTCAGCCGGTCCACGGTCGCCTCGCGGCTTCTGTCGAGGTAGCGGCGGGGGTAGTAGCTGAGAAGGTCCAGCACCGACCGGACCTCCATGGCGGCCAGCGAGCGGGCCCGGGCCTCCCCGACCCCGTTCAGGACGGTGACCGGGCGCCCGTCGAGCTCCCGGAGGGTGATGCCCTGGTCGGCCACCAGCCGACGGTACCCCCACCACCCGGACGGACCGGGGCTCCCCGGGCCCGGAGGACGGTCGCCTACTCCACGCCCAGGAAGTAGGGGTAGAGGGGTTGGCCGCCGTCGTGCACCTCGACCTCGACGCCCGGGTGTTCAGCCTCCAACCACGAGACGACGGCCGCCGTGATGGCCTCCTCGGCACCCTCTCCGGCAATCATGGTGACGATCTCGTGCGAGTCGTCGACTATCTCGCCCAGGAGGCTGGTGGTGGCCTCGAACAGGGTGCTGGCCACCACCCGGACCTTTCCCCCGGCGAGGCCCAGGTGGTCGCCCTCGGCGATGTTGCCCACGTCGCTTCCCGAGTCGCGCACAGCCACTGTCACCTCACCGGCCACCACGGCCTCGGCCGCAGCGGCCATGGCCGTCTGGTTGTCCTGGGCGGTGGACTGGGGGTCGTACTCCAGGAGCGAGGCGAACCCCTCGGTGATGCCCCGGGTCGGGACCACCCGGACGTTTTTGTCGCTCTGGGCGTCGACCTGTTCGGCCGCGGCGACGACGTTCCCGTTGTTAGGCAACACCACCACGTCGTCGGCCGGGACAGCCTCCACTGCGGCCAGCAGGTCGGCCGTGGACGGGTTCATGGACTGGCCCCCGGCCACTACTCGCCGTACCCCCAGGGAGCGGAAGATGTCGCGGATACCAGGACCGTTGGCCACGGCCACCACGGCGCACGGCACCGGGTCGCCGACGTCCTCGGCGTCGGCCGACATCTGGTCGCGAACCCACGCTTGCTCCTCGACCTCCTCGAACAAATCGGTAACTCGAATCCGGTTGGGGCGGCCTACGGCGATCCCTGCCTCAATGGCGCCGCCGATGTCGTCGGTGTGGACGTGGCAGTTCCAGACCCCATCGCCCCCGACCACCACGATCGAATCCCCCAGGGCGGCCCACGCCTTCTTGAAGCCGTCGATCGACCCGTCCGGTGCGTCGAGGAAATACATGACCTCGTAGCGGGTCCCCGTCGCCTCGTCGGCGCCGTGGTCGTCGGGGCGCCCTTCGGTCACCGGCGCCGCAACCTCCGGTGGGTCAGGCAGCGGTCGTCCGTCGACGACGGTGAGCACGGCGTCCAGCAGCAGCAGGTATCCGCTGCCCCCGGCGTCTACCACGCCGGCCTCGGCCAGCACGGGCAGCAGTTCGGGTGTCCGGGCCAGGCTCTCGCCGCCGGCCTCCCGGGCCGACTCGGCCACGGCCAGCAGGTCACCGCCTCCTCCGGCGGTGGCCTCGGCTGCTACCGACGACTCGCGGACCACAGTCAGGATGGTCCCCTCCACCGGCGTCATTACGGCCCGGTAGGCGGCCTCCGAGGCGGCGACCAACCCGTCGGCCAGGGTCCGTCCGTCGACCGCTCCGGCCTCAGCGAAGTTGGCGGCCAGGCCACGCAAGACCTGAGAGAGGATCACGCCGGAGTTGCCGCGGGCTCCCATTAGCGAGCCGTGGGAGATGGCGCCGGCTACCTCGACCATCCCCGGAGGGCCACCAGCATCCAAGCCATCCAGCTCGGCGACCACTGATTCGACAGTCATGGTCATGTTCGACCCGGTATCCCCATCGGGTACCGGGTAAACATTGAGCAGGTTCAGCACATTCCGGTGCGAGATCAGCGCATCCCGGAAGGTCCCCATAAGGCCACGCAACGCCGCGGCATCCAACGAGGTGGCGGTCACGGTCCACGAGCGTAGCCATCCTCCTGGGAGGCCCGCCCCCACGCCCGACGGCCAGCGTGACTCGCTACGCAGCGATGCACCGGTGGTTGGAGTCCCCCTCGGGTGGGCCGTAGCCTTGTGCCGTTCGAGGACCGGGCCGGTGGACCGGCCGGTTGAGGTGATAGGGGTTTGTGATGGCGTCCGTTTGTGAGATCTGTGGCAAGAAGCCCTGGTTCGGCAAGTCTCTGAGCCACTCCCATCGGCGGACCAACCGGCGTTGGAACCCCAACATCCAGCGTGTGCGCGCCGTGGTCGGTAAGTCGACCAAGCGCATGAACGTCTGCACCGGTTGCATCAAGGCTGGCAAGGTCGTCAAGGCCGGCCACTAGTCGGCCGGACGAGAACACCGCAGTGCAGGGAGTCGTCAAGTCCTACGACCCGGGAACCGGCGACGGTGTCGTTATCCGGGATACCGACTTCGCCGAGTTCGACCTCGCCGACGGCGCGCTCGAGGGCTCGGTGTTTCGCATGCTCCGTCAGGGGCAGCGGGTCTTGTTCGTTCTGGACGACGATCAGCGGGCAACCTCGCTGTCGCTGGGCTCCGAGGTCGATATGGGGACCCCGGACCTCACCTGAGACGAGGCGTTCCCCTGAGCCGGCCGACCCCGGCCGATTGACCACTGTCACACCCGCTCCGTGTGGCATCGTCGCGCCAGAGCCACTACCGATGGGCGGCCATGGTGGAACGCGGCGCACTGACCACCAACCGGGAACTCCTCGACTGGGTCGAGGACTGGACCAGGGTCCTGGCCCCCGACGCCGTCCACTGGTGTGACGGGTCGGCTACCGAGCACGACCGCCTGGCCGCCGACCTGATCGAGGCCGGCACGTTTCAGCGATTGGCCCATGACCGGAGGCCCGGCAGCTATCTGGCCCTATCTGACCCCGACGACGTGGCTCGGGTCGAGGATCGCACTTACATCGCCACGACCAGCCCGGGTGACGCCGGCCCCACCAACAACTGGCGGGACCCCTCCACCCTGAAGGCCGAAATGCTGAGCCTCTATCGGGGCTGCATGCGGGGACGGACCATGTACGTGGTCCCGTTCTCGATGGGTCCGCTGGGCTCCCCTATCGCCCATATCGGCGTGCAGCTGACCGACTCGGCTTATGTGGCGGTCAGCATGCGAATCATGACCCGCATGGGTCGGGCCGTCCTGGAGGTGCTGGGCGACGACGACTTCGTCCCGTGCGTGCACTCGGTGGGCGCCCCCCTGGAGGTCGGACAGGCCGACGTGCCGTGGCCATGCGATCCCACCAACCGCTACATCTCTCACTTCCCGGAGACCCGGGAGATCTGGTCGTACGGCTCCGGCTACGGCGGTAACGCCCTGCTGGGCAAGAAGTGCTTCGCTCTGCGGATCGCCTCCACTATGGCCCGGAACGATGGCTGGCTGGCCGAGCACATGCTCATCCTCGGGCTTACCTCGCCGGAGGGCGAAAAGACCTACGTAGCCGCCGCCTTTCCGTCGGCGTGCGGTAAGACCAACATGGCCATGCTCGTCCCGACCCTGCCCGGGTGGACGGTGGAAACGATCGGTGACGACATCGCCTGGATGAAGTTCGGCGACGACGGCCGCCTGCACGCCATCAACCCGGAAGCTGGGTTCTTCGGGGTGGCCCCTGGAACCTCAGAGGCCACCAACGCCAACGCCATGGCGACCCTGTGGGGGAACTCCATCTTCACCAACGTGGCCCGCACGCCTGACGGCGACGTCTGGTGGGAGGGCATGACCGACGAGCCGCCGAATCATCTGACCGATTGGCGGGGCGAGCCGTGGACGCCGGAGAGCCCCACTCCGGCCGCCCACCCAAACGCCCGGTTCGCCGCCCCGGCCGACCAGTGCCCGTCGATCGCCGACGAGTGGCAGGATCCGGCCGGCGTGCCCATTTCAGCCATTCTCTTCGGAGGACGCCGGGCCACCAACGTGCCGCTGGTAACGGAGGCCCGGGACTGGGACCACGGCGTGTTTCTGGGTTCCATAATGAGCTCGGAGCGCACGGCGGCCGCCGCTGGAACGGTCGGTCAGGTGCGGTTCGACCCCTTCGCCATGCTCCCGTTCATGGGCTACAACGTCGGCGATTACTTCTCCCACTGGCTGTCCATCGGCGACCGGGCCGAGGCCAATCGACTCCCCCGGCTGTTCTGGGTGAACTGGTTCCGCAGGGACGCCGACGGTGGGTTCCTGTGGCCCGGATTCGGAGAGAACTGCCGAGTCCTGAAGTGGGTGGTCGAGCGGGTGGCCGGAACGGCCGACGCCGCTGAGACACCGATCGGCCTCGTCCCTACCGTGGATGCCATCGACCGAACAGGCCTCGATCTGGATGACGACGCTATGACCCGACTGCTGGCCGTGGACCCGGCGTCGTGGGGCCACGAGGTGGCCCTCATTGATGAGCACTACGCCATGGTCGGCGACCGGCTGCCCAAGCGGCTGGACGCCGAACTGGATGACCTGCGGCGCCGGTTGGACGCCGAGTCCTAGGAACCGCCGTCAGGCGACGATCATGGCCCGGATGCCCAGGCCCATCAGGAAGAGGCCAGCGAACCCATAGAGCAGGTGCCGGTGGGGGCGCAGGCTCTGCCGGTAGCTGTAGACAATGCCCACGGTGATGAGGGCCACAAAGCCGTAGAACAGGTGGAACTGCGGCGGCTCGATGTCCTGGCCGGCCACCAGGCCAACCCCCAGAGTCACCTGTATGGCGATGACCACCTGGACGAGGGCGGTGAACCACCAGAGGGCTCGACCCCGGAGGGCATCCGCCCGGTGGGCGGCCAGGGCCCAGGCTCCGGCCAGGCCGTTGCCGACCACCATCACCCAGGCCAGGCCCTCGTGGATGTCGCTCAGCGTGGCGAGGAGGATCGGGACGCCGGTCACCGGGTCATCATGCCAGCAGGGCTGTAGTGCAGGTCACCGGGCCGTTATGCCAACAGTAGGTCGTCGCTCTGCACCCGTCCGTTGCGGGGACGTCCGGGGTCCACGAACCACTCGGTCCCGAAGGTGGCGGCGAACGCCTCGTCGGGCATGGACAGGAAGAACGAGTCGGCGGCTACTTGGCTGGCGTGGGCTCGGATGGCCTCCCGCTTTCGGTCGATGACCGCCGTGACGTCTACGGCGTGGGTGATCTCGTCGTCCGCCATGCCGAAGGTGTCGACCTCGGTCCGCTGTCGCCGCAGCTCCAGCATCTCCTCGTTGGCCCATGTGGCCTCACCAGACGCGAGTTCGTCAACTGCCCGGTCGATCGCCGCCCGGATGGCGTCTCGGTTCATGGTCACCCAGCGCACCGGGACACCGGCGGTGACCGAAGCCCATCGGACGCCCACCCGGTGGACCTGGATGTGGTCGGGATGTCCGTAGCCGCCGGACGGGTCATAGACCACCAGTAGGTCGGGGTCCTCACCGTCCAGCAGGCCTCCAAGGCGTTCAGCAGCGGCGGCCACGTCAGCCTGCCAGAAGCAGTCCGGGTGGTCGTTGGCCGGGTCATCGGCCATGCCACTGTCCCGGTAGCCCAGAAAGGCCAATCGGTGGACGCCCAGGATTCCGGCCGCCGCGTGCAGCTCGGCCGTCCGCCGTTCGCCCAAAGCCTCGTCGTCGTCTAGCACCCCGGGTACTGGTTCACCCTCCTCGCCCCGGGTCGCGGCGATCAGGACCACCCGATGGCCCTCGTCGACCAGGCGGGCCATGGTCCCCCCGGTGGCTAGTGCCTCGTCGTCCGGATGGGCGTGGAGGAAGGCAACGGTCGCCATGGTCAGGCCACAGCCCCCGACTCGCGGAGGGCGGCCACCTCGTCATCACCCAGGCCGGCCTCTGCCAGCAGCTCGTCGGTGTGCTGTCCCTCGTGGGGTGGCGGTCGGCGGATCTCTCCCGGGGTGGCGCTCAGGCGGGGGGCCGGCCCGGGCTGGACGATGCCTCCGATGTCTACGAAGGTGCCCCGAGCCACGTTGTGGGGATGCTCGATGGCCTCGGACACAGCCAGCACCGGGGCGTAGCAGACGTCGGTTCCCTCCAGCACGGCGTCCCACTCATCGCGGGTCCGGGTGGCCACCACGGCCGCCACCTTCTCCTTCAACTCGGGCCAGCGGGACCGGTCGTGCTGGGCGGCGAAGTCCTCGGCGTCCAGGCCCAGCTTCTCGACCATCTCGGCGTAGAACTGTGGCTCGATCGAGCCGAGGGCGATGTACTCCCCGTCGGAGCACTTGTACACGTCGTAGAAGTGGGCACCGGTGTCCAGCATGTTCTCGCCTCGGTTCGGCGTGGAGAACCCGGTGTGAAGCATCCCGTAGAAGAAGGCCATGAGGCTGGCCGCCCCGTCGACCATTGCCGCGTCCACCACCTGGCCCACACCGGTGCGCTGGGCCGACAGCAGGGCACAGACGATCCCGTAGGCCAGGTACATGCCACCGCCGCCCATGTCGCCGACCAGGTTCAGTGGGGGGACGGGACCGGTGTCATGACGCCCCATGTGGGCCAGCACGCCGGCCAGGGCGATGTAGTTGATGTCGTGCCCGGCCGACGTGGCGTACGGGCCGTCCTGACCCCAGCCGGTCATCCGCCCGTACACAAGGGCCGGGTTCCGGGCCAGGCAGTCGTCGGGTCCGATGCCGAGTCGCTCGGCCACCCCGGGTCGGAACCCCTCGAACACCACGTCGGCCCCCTCCACCAGGCGGAGCACCACCTCGCGGCCTTCGTCGGATTTGAGGTCCACGCCGACGCTTCGACGGCCGCGACCGTTGACGAAGGCGGGCGGACGGTCGGGATCACCGCCGCGGACCGAGGCCGCCCGGTCGATTCGGACGACGTCGGCCCCCATGTCAGCCAGCATCATCCCGCAGAATGGGCCGGGCCCTATCCCGGCTAGCTCGATTACTCGGACGCCGTCGAGTGCTCCCACGGTGATGTCTCCTCGGTCGGTTCTTTGGTCGTGGTCAGGTGGTGCCGTCGGCCCGGTGGCAGTGGGTCGAGATGGCGTCGATCAGGTACGGCCAGGCTCCGGGGGCCAGGTCGTGACCCCAACCGTCGACCAGCACAAAGTCGGCCCCGGGGATGACAGCGGCCGTCCGCTCGCCACCCGACGGGGTGATCAGGGTGTCGGCTGTGCCGTGGAGTACCAGGGTCGGGATCCTGATGGTGGCCAGGAGGTCCTCCCGGGAGCCCCCGTCGTAGGCGGCACGAGCTTGGCGCCTCCAGGCGTGGTGGGGCTGGACCGACCGCTCGGCGTAGGCGGCGAACACCGAGCCCGCGTGGTCGTCGTCGTGCCAGACGCTGGCCCAGACGCGCCGGTCAGCCAGGTTCTTCTTAGCGGCCAGCACCGGGTCCTCGGGAACGGCGACGCCCATGGCCTCGCGGGCCTGGTCGGTAGCCCGGCCAAACCGACGGTCGCCGGTGTGGGAGGCCATGGACACCAGGCTGCGACACCGCTGTGGGTGTTCGGCGGCCAGGACCTGGGCCGTCATGCCGCCCAGCGACAGCCCGACCACGTGGACGTCGACGAACTCCAAGTGGTCCAACAGCCCCACGGCGTCGAGGGCCATGTCGGACAGCGTGTACGACGCACCCTCCTCGAGGATCGTCGACCACCCGCTGTCCCGCTGGTCGTAGCGGACCACCCGGAAGCCCGTGGCGGCAAGCCCCTCACAGAAGCCCTCCTCCCACAGGAGCAGTTGGCTGCCCAGCCCGTGCATAAGCAGCACCGCGGGATCGCCGGGGTCGCCAAACGCCTCGTGGCAGAGGTCAATTCCCGAGGGCAGGGAGGCGATCGGCACCCGGCCATCTTCGGACGCCGGCCCCGGGGGAGCAAACCCGTCGGGGCTAGCGTCCCGACCGTGACCGAGATCCACGACCGGCGCTTCGATGAGTTGGACGCGGCCACGTTCCACGACCTGGTTCGGCTCCGGGTGGACGTGTTCGTCGCCGAGCAGGAGTGCCCCTACCCTGAACTGGACGGCCGGGACATAGAGGCCGGCACCCGCCACGTGTGGATCGACGGTGGGAACGGTCCGATCTCCTACCTGCGGGTCGTGGCCGAGCCGGGGGGCAGCTGCCGGATCGGCCGGGTGGTGACCCATGCCGACGCCCGGGGCAACGGCCTGGCCGGCGTGCTGCTGGACCACGTGCACGCCACCACACCTGGCCTCTTGGTCCTCGACGCCCAGACCTATCTGGTCTCCTGGTACGCCACCCTGGGCTACGTGCCCACTGGCCCCGAGTTCGTAGAGGACGGCATCTCCCACGTTCCCATGGCCCGGCCGTCGGTCGACGCTTAACCGAAGGACCTTCAGCCCCAGCCCAGGTCGTCGAGGGTGTCGTCGTCGATACCGAAGTGGTGAGCGACCTCGTGCACCACGGTGACCACCACCTCGCGCCGGAGCTCGTCAAGGTCGGCACAGGCCTCGCAGAGGGCTAGGCGGTACACGTGGATCCGGTCGGGTAGGACTAGCCCGCCGTAGTCCTCGCGTTCGGTGAGGGGGACACCGTCGTAGAGGCCGAGTAGGTCCGGGGGGTCGCCCCGGTCGGCGGTCAGGACCACCACGTTGTCCATCAGGCCGGTCAGGTCGGGGGGCAGGGTGTCGAGGGCGTCGGCCACCAACGCCTCGAACTCCCGCCTGTCGACCGGCTCCACGGGACGATGGTAGGCCCACTCTCCGACGGACCCGGCGGTCCCGCCGAAGCCGTCGTGGGCCGTCGCTAGGGTGCGCCCGATGGACATGGCGGACCGATCCGACAGCTGGGCAGCCACCCTCGAGGACGTCGCCGCGTCGGACGCGGCCGACGCCGACGCCCTGCTCGCCGGCCTGAACGACGAGCAGAGGGAGGCTGTCACCTCTGAGGCCCTCCCGCTGGCCATTCACGCCGGTGCCGGATCGGGAAAGACCCGGGTCCTGACCCACCGGATCGCCTGGCGGACGCTGACCGGTCGGAGCGACCCCCGCCGGGTCCTGGCCTTGACCTTCACCCGAAAGGCGGCGTCCGAGATGCGTCGGCGGCTTTGGAGGCTGGGCATGCGGGACCAGGTGGCGGCCGGCACCTTCCACTCAGTGGCTTACGCCCAGCTGCGTAACCTTTGGCGAGAAAATGACCAACGGGAACCAGAGCTGCTGGTCCGCAAGATGGGTCTCGTGGCCCCGCTGCTCCCCCGCGATCACCGGGCCACCGCCGCCCTAGACGTGGTGGCCGAGATCGAGTGGGCCAAGGCCCGGCGCATCCGACCGGAGGCCTACCCGGATGCCGCCGAGGCCGCTGAGCGGAACCTCCCCCTGCCCCCGCCCACCGTGGCCCGGATCTTTCGGGAGTACGAGGAGGTCAAAGAAGAGAAGCGGATGGTCGACTTCGACGACCTGCTCGACCAGTGCCGTCGGGCCCTGGCCACCAACAAGCGGTTTGCCGAGGCCCAGCGGTGGCGGTTCCGCCACCTGTACGTGGACGAGTTCCAGGACGTGAACCCACTCCAGTTCCAGCTTCTCGACGCCTGGCTGGACGGTCGACCCGACCTCTGCGTGGTGGGCGATCCCGACCAGGCCATCTACGGGTGGAACGGTGCCGACGCCGACCACCTGCGCCGGTTCCCAGTCCACTTCCCCGGGGCGACGGTGCTGAACCTGCGGCAGAACTACCGCAGTACCCCGCAGATCCTGCGCACCGCAGCAGCCGTCCTAGGCGGAAGCGACCCGATGCTGGCCAACCGCGACCGGGGTCCCGACCCGGTGGTGGAACGCCATCCCGACCACGAGGCCGAGGCCCTCGCTGTGGCCCGACGCATCCGCGAGTTGCGAGGTCCGGACGGTCGCTGGTCCGACCATGCCGTACTAATGCGCACCAACGCCCAGGCCGAGCCGTTGGTGGCCGCTCTCCAAGCGGCTGACATCCCGGTCCGGACCCGAGCTGGGAGCGGCCTGCTGGACCGGGCCGACGTGAAGGCGCAGCTGACCACTCTCGGTCGCAGCGACCGCCCCCTAGCCGACCGGATGGCCGACCTACGCGCCGTCGGCGACGGCGCGGATGATGATGGGGAAGACGGTGGGGATACCGAGAGGCAGGCGGCCTTCGCTGAACTCCGGCGCCTGGCCGACGAGTTCCAGGCCCTCGACCCGTCGGGCACAGCCCGGGGCTTTGTCGCATGGGCCCGATCGCAGGCCCGGGCGACTTCCGACGAGTCGGCGGACGCCGTGGAGGTTTCCACCTTCCACGCTGCCAAGGGGCTGGAGTGGCCGACTGTCCACCTGACCGGCCTCGAGCTGGGCCTGGTGCCTATTGCCCACGCCCAGACCACGGAGGCCCGGGCCGAGGAAAGACGCCTTCTCTACGTGGCCCTCACCCGGGCCGAGGACCGCCTCTTCTGCTCGTGGGCCGCCCAGCGCACTTTCGGGACCCGTACCTCGGCCAGGAAGCCGTCGTTCTGGCTAGAGGACGTGGAGGCGGCCATCGCCGGGCTGGACCGTCCGGTCGGCCGGTCCGAGGGGATGCGCCAGGTGGCCGAAATCCGCCGACGGACCGGGCGGGCCAGCCTCCCCGACCACCCCGTAGTGGACGCTCTGCGCCGGTACCGGTCTACGGCCGCCCAGGCTGCCGACGTTCCCGCTTACGTGGTGTTCACTGACGCCACACTGGCCGACCTCGTGTCCGTCTGGCCTACCACGACCACCGAGTTGCTCGACGTCTCCGGGATCGGGCCGACCAAGGCCGACCGACATGGGGAGGCCCTCCTGGCCGTGCTGGCCTCCCACGACCGGCCGGACCGGACCCGGTCCGACGAGGCGACCCCACCGACCGTGGTCGCGGCTCCCTCGTTCGACCCGGACACCGCCGACCGACCGGAGGATCCCGTCTGCGACGCCCTGCGTACCTGGCGGCTGGAGGCCTCCCGGAAGGCTGGAGTTCCCGCCTACCGGGTCCTCACCAACCGGGCCCTGGACGCCCTGGTGGAGCTCCGGCCGGTGGACGCCGAGGGGCTGCTGGCCGTACCGGGAATCGGCCCGCGCACAGTGGAGGCCTACGGCGATGAGATCCTGGCCGTGCTGGCCGCTACCGGTTAACCGGCCGCCGGCACCCAGCGCGCGGTGATCAGACCAAGGTGAATTCGGCCACTACCGGTGCATGGTCGCTGGGCTTCTCGCCCTTGCGCTCGTTGCGGTCCACCACTATGAAATCCAGTACCGCGGCGGCCGGCGCTGAGGCGTAAACCAGGTCGATCCTCATCCCCATGCGCTTGTAGAACGCCCCACCCCGGTAGTCCCACCAGGAGTGCAGGCCGTTCCCCTCGAACCGCTCGCGGAACACGTCGGTGAACCCAAGGTCCACCAGCCGGGCCAGGGCGTCCCTTTCGGGCGCCGTCACGTGGGTCATCCCCTCAAGGGCCGCCGGATCCCAAACGTCCCGGTCGTCGGGAGCCACGTTGAAGTCGCCCACCACCACTACGGGCTGGTCGGCTGGGTCGGTGTTGGCAACCAGGTCATCGTGCAGGCGCCCCAGCCAGTCAAGCTTGTAGCGGTAGTGGTCGTGGTCGACCTCTCGCCCGTTGGGTACGTAGCAGCTCGCCACCCGCACGCCGCCGCAGGTCGCCCAGAGGATCCGGGCATCGGGATCGGGATCTGCTCGGCCATCGGCGAACCCCGGACGCACGTCGGCTAGCCCAACCCGGGAGATCACAGCCACGCCGTTCCACTGTCCCTCGCCATGGTGGGCCGACTCGTAGCCCAGTGCCTCGAACCGCTCGTGGGGGAACGCAGGGTCAGCCATCTTGGTCTCCTGGAGGCAGAGGACGTCGGGTCCTACGGCCTGGACCCAAGCCTCGACGCGGTCGATGCGGGCCTTCAGCGAGTTGACGTTCCAGGTGACGATGCGCATCGGGGTGACGGTAGCGGTCAGCCGAGCGGGAAGCCGACGATCGCCTCGAGCTCGGCGATGGCCTCCTCCGGGTCCACCACCTTGATCGTGGTCATCCCCATGGCCCGGGCTGGCTTGAGGTTGACACCGAGGTCGTCAAGGAAGACGCATGCGGCGGGTTCCACCCCCAGGCGTTCGCAGGCGATCTCGTAGATCCGCGGCTCGGGCTTGCGGCAGCCCTCGACGCTCGACTGGATCAGCTCGTCGAACAGGCCGACCACCTCCAGGACGTCGTCGGAGAACGGTTGGGAACCGATCGGGGTGATGTTGTTGGTCAGCATCCCGGTCCTGAGCCGGTCGGCGCACCGCCGGAGGGCCTCGACCATGGTCGGACGCAACGTCCCGTGGAGCCCTTCCATGATCCGGGCGGCGTCCACGATGTATCCCTGGGCGGCAGCCTCGGCCTCGAACAGTCGGCCGAACTCGCCGGCGTCAACCTGGCGGCGCTCAAATCGGGCCCAGGCGTTGTCGTCCGGGTTGGTCGAGTTGATGCGTCGCACGGTCCCCGATGGGAGGCCCACTTCGGCCTCGTAGGCGGCGAAGGCGTCGAACGGGCTGGTGAGGATGACACCGCCGAAGTCGAATAGCACGGCCTCGATACCGGTCGACGGGGGTTTGAGCACCAAGGAGAGCGTAGGGACTGACCGGCCACGGGGCCATGCCGGGACCGCCGGTAGCCTCGGCGCCCATGGGGGCCCAGTTCATCTTCACCATGCACCGGGTAGGTCGGTTCCATCCGCCGGACCGGGACGTGCTCTCCAACATCACGCTGGCCTTCTACCCCGGGGCCAAGATCGGCGTCCTGGGAGCCAACGGGGCCGGCAAGTCGTCGTTGCTGCGGATCATGGCCGGGGTAGACGACGGGTTCACCGGCGAAGCCCGGCTGACCGAGGGGTTCACTGTGGGACTCCTGGAGCAGGAACCGACGCTGGACGCCGACAAGGACGTGCAGGGCAACGTCATGTCCGGGGTAGGTGAGGTGGCGGGCCTACTGGCCCGCTACGAGGAGGTTCTAGCCGGGTGGGGTGACCCCGATGCCGACTACGACAAGTTGGGCGCCGACCAGGCCGAATTGGAGAAGAAGATCGAGGCGGCCGGCGCCTGGGACCTCCAGCGAACAATCGAGATCGCCATGGACGCCCTCCGCCTACCACCTGGTGAGGCCGACGTAGCCACCTTGTCCGGTGGCGAGCACCGACGGGTGGCGCTGTGCCGGCTGCTGCTGTCCCGCCCCGACCTGCTGCTGCTGGACGAGCCCACCAACCACTTGGACGCCGAATCGGTGGCATGGCTGGAACGCACCCTGCGCGACTACCACGGCACCGTGGTGGCCATCACCCACGACCGCTACTTCTTGGACAACGTGGCCGGGTGGATCCTGGAGTTGGATCGGGGGAAGGGCATCCCCTACGAGGGCAACTACTCGGGCTGGCTGGAACAGAAATCGGCCCGCCTGGCCGCCGAGAACCAGGAGGACTCGGCCCGCCGCCGCACCCTGGAACGCGAGCTGGAGTGGGTGCGGATGGCCCCCCGGGCGCGCCAGGCCAAGGGCAAAGCCCGACTGTCGGCCTACGAGCGTCTCGTAGCCGAGGCGGCTGAGACCGAGCGTCGGGCCCGGGAACTCCAGATCGACATCCCGGCCAACCAGCGGCTGGGAGACCAGGTGATCGAGGTCGAAAACCTGTCCAAGGGGTTTGGTGACCGCCTGCTCATCGACAACCTCTCGTTCTCCCTGCCCCCGGCCGGAATCGTCGGCGTGATCGGCGGTAACGGCGCCGGGAAGACCACGCTGTTCCGGATGCTCACCGCTGCAGCCGACGGTACGGCCGTCGGGGACACGGCGCCTGACACCGGTGAGATCCGGATCGGTCCGACGGTCGAGATGGGCTACGTCGACCAGTCCCGCGAGAGCCTGAATCCGGACCGGACCGTCTACCAGGAGATCACCGACGACCGGGAGTTCATCGATGTGGGCCGCCGGGAGGTGAACGGCCGCGCCTACGTGGCGTCGTTCAACTTCAAGGGCGCCGACCAGCAGAAGCGGGTCGGCGACCTATCGGGCGGCGAGCGAAACAGAGTGCACCTGGCCAAAGTGCTGCGCAGCGGGGCCAACGTTCTACTGCTCGACGAGCCGACCAACGACCTGGACGTGGACACTCTGCGGGCCCTGGAGGCGGGCCTGGACGCTTACGCCGGGTGCGCCGTGGTGATCAGCCACGACCGGTGGTTCCTGGACCGGGTGGCCACCCACGTCCTGGCCTTCGAGGGAGACTCCCAGGTGCGGTGGTTTGAGGGGAACTTCACCCAGTACGAGGCCTACCGGAGGGACGAGTTGGGCCTGGACGACCAGCCCCACCGAATGAAGTACAGGCCACTGGTCCGATGAGCGCCGCCGATGCCCGCACCCGGCTCCTGACCCCCGGAACTCTGCGGGGGGCCGCCCTATTGCTGTGCGCTACCGGCATCGTGGGGATGATCATCACCTCCATCGCCGACGAGGTCGGGGCGGCCATCACCTTCGGGTTCATCGGGGCAACCGGGGCCTTCGCCCTGCTGCTGGTCGGCGTCCTGGTGCCCGCCGTGGAGTCCGCCGCCTCGTGGGACGAGGAGCGCGCCGCGGCGGTCGAGGACGCGGTCCAGCGCCTGGTGGCTGCCGGTGCCGACGAGGAGGACCTACGGTCCACCATCGCCGCAGCCATCCATCTGGGCCGACGGTCGGCCGGCGACTGATCCGCCCAGCATGGCGACGCCCGACGACCACGCCCTGGCCGCCGACCTGGCCACCCGGGCCGGTGCCCTCCTCATAGAGGTCCGGGGACACCTGGCCTCCGGGGACTCCTCCTCGGAGGCCCTGAAGCGGGAGGGCGACCAGCGATCCCACGAGTTTCTGATGGACGCTCTGGCCGGGCATCGCCCGCACGACGCCGTGCTGTCCGAGGAGGGTGCGGCGGCCGCCGTTCATCCCAACCGGGCTGAGACATCACGGGTCTGGATCGTGGACCCGGTGGACGGGACGAGGGAGTACGGCGATCCTCCCCGCACCGACTGGGCGGTCCACGTAGCCCTGGCAGAGGACGGCCGTCCGACGGCCGGGGCGGTGGCGCTCCCAGCGCTCGACCTCACGCTGTCCACCATGGCCTTGCCGAACCCCACGGACCTCCCGCCGATCCCCGACCGCCCCCGGGTGGTGGTCAGCCGGTCCCGTCCCCCGGCCGAGGCGATGGACGTGTGCGACGCCCTGGGCGGGGTGGTGGTGGAGTTGGGCTCAGCCGGCGCCAAGGCCATGGCGGTAGTCCGAGGCGAGGTCGAGGCCTACGTCCACTCCGGCGGCCAATACGAGTGGGACAGCTGCGCACCGGTAGCCGTGGCGATCGCCGCCGGCCTACACGCGTCAAGGATCGACGGCACGACGCTGCGCTACAACTCCGCCGACCCGTACCTCCCCGACCTGGTGATCTG
Organism: Acidimicrobiales bacterium; assembly: GCA_022452035.1. Taxonomy (NCBI): domain Bacteria; kingdom Bacillati; phylum Actinomycetota; class Acidimicrobiia; order Acidimicrobiales; species Acidimicrobiales bacterium. The sequence goes on from JAKURV010000011.1 coordinate 47,658, forward strand.
CCGGGCCGAGTTGGCCGAAGCGGTGCTGGCCGCCCTGGCGGGTTGACCGGTGCGCCTGGTTATCGCCCGCTGCACCGTCGATTACGACGGCCGGCTGACGGCCCACCTGCCTGAGGCAGTCCGGCTCCTCATGGTCAAGGCCGACGGCTGCGTGGCCATCCACGCCGACGGCGGGGCCTACAAACCGTTGAACTGGATGAACTCCCCTAACACCCTCACCGTGGACGACGACCCGGAGGCCGACGACGCCCGGGCAGTCTGGACAGTCCGCAACCCAGGGGGCGAGACGCTGACCATTACCCTCCACGAGGTCCTGTCCGACGAGGCCCACGAGATGGGCCTCGACCCCGGCCTACAAAAAGACGGCGTAGAGGCCCACCTCCAGGAACTGCTGGCCGCCGACCCGACGACCATCCTCGACGGCCTGCGCCTCGTCCGGCGGGAGTATCCCACCGACATCGGGCCGGTGGACCTGCTCTGCCGCGGCGCCCGGGGCGAGACAGTGGCCATCGAAGTAAAGCGTCGGGGCGAGATCGACGGCGTGGAACAACTCACCCGCTACCTCGAGTTCCTGAACCGGGATCCCCTACTGCGTCCCGTCCGAGGGGTGTTCGTGGCCCAGGAGATCCGACCGCAGGCCCGGGTCCTCGCCGAGGACCGGGGCATCGGCTGCGTGGTCGTGGACTACGACGACTTGAGAGGCATCGAGTCCGACGAGCTGAAACTCTTCTGAGGATCGTATGGAGGTCGATCTAGCAATCGTGGGAGGAGGTCCCGCCGGCTCGGCAGCCGCCGTCACCGCGGCCCGGGCCGGAGCCTCGGTCCTGGTAGTGGACAAGGCCTCGTTTCCCCGGGATAAGTGCTGTGGCGACGGGTTGACCACCTTGGCCCTCCGCCTAGGTGAGGAACTCGGCCTGGATCCCGGAGCCATCGCCGGATGGCAGGTGGTAGACGGAGCGGTCCTCCACAGCCCCTCGGGACGGACCATCCGGTTCCCCCTGCCCCGGGACGACGGGCAGTACGCCGCAGTCGTCCCCCGTCGCGAATACGACGCGGCCCTCCTTGATCTGGCCCACCGGGCCGGCGCCAACGTTCGGGTCGGTCACGCAATGGTTGGGATCAAGGTGGATGCCAAGGGTGCGACCCTCGCCGTCGACAGGATGGGCGAGGTACGTGCCACAACGGTGGTGGCCGCCGACGGCATGTGGTCGCCGACGCGACGCCTACTGAGGCTGGCCGACAAGGGCTACCGGGGTGAGTGGCACGCCTTCCGGCAGTACGTAGCCGACGTCGGACCGGCGGCGGCCGACCTCCATGTCTGGTTCGAACCCGACCTACTACCCGGCTACGCCTGGTCGTTCCCCCTCTCCGGTCGTCGGGCCAACGTGGGCTTCGGCGTGCTCCGCGGAGGGCGGGTCGCCGTGGGTGACACCGGGCGACTGTGGGACGAGCTCCTGAACCGACCGGCCATCCGGGAGGTTCTGGGTCCCTCAGCCCGACCAGTGGGGCGTCGCATGGCCTGGCCCATCCCGGCCCGGGTGGGCTCGTCGGCACTGGACCACGGACCGGTCCTGTTCGCCGGGGACGCCGCGGCGGTCACCGATGCCTTGACTGGCGAGGGCATCGGCCAGGCCCTGTTGACCGGGATCCTGGCCGCTGAGGCCTCACTGGCTGGAGGTGGACAGGACCGGGTGGCGGACCGGTACCGACGGTGGGTACTCGGTGACCTGCGGGCCGACCACCGGATGTCGGTCGCCCTCCAGCGGATCCTTGCTCGCCGAATTGGTGCCGACGGTGCCGTCCGTCTCGCCGGGATATCGCAGTGGACCCGGCAAAACTTCGCCCGCTGGATGTTCGAGGACTACCCCCGGGCCCTGGTGGCTACCCCTCGGAGGTGGAGCCGGGGAGCGCTCTCCACCTCGGGCGCCTACCAGGACAGTGGCTGAACGCCTCCCCGATTGGGGCGAATCGGCTCCCGACCCTGCCCGCCGTAGGCTGGATTAGTGGCTACCGCCGAGGTGCCGGCCCCCGAGCCGGCTGACCAGCCGGCCGATCTCTCCGCTCCGCCCGACCCGGACCTCCAGGACTACGCGGCCGGACTACTGGACGAGGTATCGGACGACGACTCTCACCCGCTGGGTCCGATCGGCGCCTCGCTGGACGAGGCGGTGGACCGGATCTGGGACCGGCTTCGGGGAAACCCGGCCATGGACCGGCTCTTCTACACAGCCAGCGAGTTGGGCGACTTCAGCCTGATCTGGCACCTCCTAGGCACGGCCCGTGGCGTGGCCACCCGCGGCGGAACCCGGGAGGCGGCCCGCCTGGCCCTCGCCCTGGGGGCCGAGTCGGCACTGGTCAACGGCGCCGTGAAGTCTGTCTTCAAGCGTGAGCGACCCATCCAGGACGGGGAGCGGCCCCACCACCTGCGCCTTCCGCTAACTAGCAGCTTTCCGTCTGGACATGCCTCGGCGGCCTTCCTGGCTGCCACTTTGCTCTCAGAGCGATCGAAGGTGAAGCCACTCTGGTACGGGTTGGCCTCCGTGGTCGCCACCTCGCGGATCCACGTCCGGATCCACCACGCCAGCGATGTGCTGGTGGGAGCGGGGGTCGGCTTGGCGCTGGGGCGCCTAATCCGGAAGGTCTTCCCGCTGCGCTGAACCGGGCCGACCGGCCCGGTGGTCAGTTGGTGGGAGCGGCCTCGAGTTCGGCGTCACTCGCCGCCAGTAGCAGGCGAAGATCGAGAAGGAGGTCGGCGACCTCCGAGGCAGCGATCAACTCACGGCTCTTCGTGGTCCCCAGGCCGCGGTCGATGATGGCCCGGATCTCTTCGATCGTCGCCGTATCGAGTGCCTCGGTCACCGCCATGTCCTCCCGCTTCTCGTCGATCGCCCCACCCTAGACGGCAATCGGGGAGAACGGCGCCACAGATTCCCCGATCGGGATCTGAAACGTCGCTCTTAGGCCCCCCTCAGCGGGGGTTGCGGAACTGGCAGGTCTGGCTGGCCGTAGCCAGCAGGTGGCCGTCCTCGGCCCACAGGTGGACCGTGCCGTGGGCGTAGCCGTGTACGAGGCTGCCTACCCGGACGTCCACCAGGATCCACTCGGTGTCGACCGGATCGACGACCCGGAGGGTGTTGTCCAGGCTCTGTCCCCCGCCCAGGCCGCCACCCACCGCGTCACGGCCACCCCACGGGACGTAGTCGCCGAGCACGGCCAGAAAGGCCGGATCGACCACCAGGTGGCCTGGAACCCGCACCCACATTGCAACCCGCCCGTCGTCCATGGCTGGCTCGTGGTCGACGGTGCGCCCCCGCACCAGGCGCCGCTCCAGGTTGGCCGAGACCGACCGGGTGGCGGACCGGCTGGGAAAGGGTGGACAGTCCTCCGGTGGTGGGGCGTCCGGCGGGGAGACCCACACGCCGGACCGGGCAACGTCTCGCCGGCCCAGGGTGGCGAACACGGCGATGACCTCGCGACCGTCGACGTGGCCCCGGGCCCTGGCTTGTGTGGTGGCCCGACCCTCAGCCAGTAGATCTACCTCGAGGGTCAGGTCCTCACCCGGCACGGCATGGGAGATGAACTGGGCGGTGGCCCACACGAGGGGCCGGGCGGCGTCGGCCTCCAGCGCCCGCACGGCCGCCCCCAGGCCCGTCCCCCCGAACAGGCGACCCGCTCCCGAGCACTCGTCCTCCGTGAGGGGAAGGATCCAGGTCCGAGGGGTTGGGCCACGACGCAACTCTGTGCTCAGGTAGGACCGGCGAACCATGGTCCGATGATGCCGTCGCCAACCCGTCCGTCCCTCATCCGGAACACCTCAGAGGGGTCCACGGCGGGCGTTGTCACACCTCGTCGCCAAGATGGGGATATGGAAACGCAGCTTCCCTTCCCGAAGCAAACTCCCCGCCGTCCGGCAGCCCGACGTCGTCCGGCGCCTGCGGCCTTCTCTTCTGGTGGGCTAACCCCGGTAAGCCGACTCGACGAGGAGACACGGCGGATTGGCCGAGCCGGCCTGGCAAATGCACGGGCCACCCTGGCGGCTAGCCGTAGGCCCCACGATCTGTTGGTCCGGGAGCCGCCCCCGGGGCAGCCCCTGACAGACGGAGCGAGGCGGTGATACGGGGAGGGACCGTCGGGTACCGTTCACTACGTGACCACCTTGGGCGAGCGACTCGGCCAGAGCCCCGACGACCGACTCCTGATCCTCACTGCTGACCTGCTGGGGATGTGCCACGCGACAAATGTCGGCGTCTACGAGAGCATCCGCAGCGGCCTAGCCACCGGCGCCGGCCTCATGGTGCCTGGCCCGTGGGCTCGTGACGCGGCGTCCCACTATCGCGGTGAGGCGGTTGGGGTGCACCTCACTCTCAACGCCGAGTTGGACTGCTACCGCTGGCGGGCCATCACCCAGGCCCCCAGCCTCCACGACGGCGATGGTGGCTTTCCCCGCACCGTGGAGGACCTTTGGGACCACGCTGACCTGGACGAGACCCGGCGCGAGTGCCGGGCCCAACTGGAACGGGCTGTCCTCTGGGGCTTTGACATCAGCCACCTGAGTTCCCACCTCGGCGCTCTCCAAAACCGCCCTGAGTTCTTCGACCTGTACTTGGAGTTGGCCATCGACTTCGGCCTGCCCCTCCGTTTGGAGGGTGGGCAGGCCGAGGAGGGAGCCGGGTTCCCATTTCGGTCCCTGGCCGCCGACGAGGGTGTGCTGACCGTCGACCACCACCGGTCGCGCCGGCTGGCCGACCCGGCGGTCCTGGAACGGATGGCCATGGACCTCCAGCCCGGGGTGACCGAGATCGTGGTCGAGCCGGCCGCCGACACGCCGGAGTTGCGGGCCGTCTGCGACGAGTGGGGACGCCGGGTCGAACACCGGGATCTGGTGTGCGGCAACACCGAACTGCTGGCCGACCTCGACCGGGGCGGGATCACCCTGGTCAGTTGGCGGGACTTGCGCGACGCGCAACGGGCTGGCTAGGCCTCCGACTCAGAACTCGGTACGAGCCGCCAGGTCAGCCAGCAGGTCGGCCCATGCAGGGCCGCCGAACACTGTCCGGAGGTCGAACACGTAGCGGGCGTAGGCGTCCTCCACCTTGCACCGACCGGTCATGTAGGCCACGTCGGGGTCCAGATCCCCCCGGAACTGGGCCACCGCGTCGGCGTACTTCCAGGTGACTGTGGCCTCGGCCTCGCCGTCGCGTCCGACCAGCACCTCAGCCACCCGACCGTCGGACACCACGAGCCGGAACTGGACCTTGCCGTGCGGCGTGCTGGTCACCACAAACCGCACCACCCCATCCACGCCGGGCTGTTCGGGGAGGCCGGCTGCTCCGTCGGCCAGGTTGGTCAGCCACTCCTCGGACAGGAACGAGAGAGTGGCCATCAGGCGGCCGACTCCCCGGCGGTCCGGATTCCGACGAAGAGATCCTCCTCGACCTCCCCGTCTGCCGGATGGCCGACTTGGCTGACCTCCAACCGGTACTCGTCAAACGGGTGAATGGTCCGGGCCACCTCGTCGGGAAGCCCGAACCAGAACGAAGACGCCGGGTCGATCTGCGTGGCGTGCGCCCGGAGCGCGTCGACCCCCACCTGCCAGTGGTCAGCAATCGGCACCCTCGTGGTGATCAGGTGATCCCGCGACGGGCGCTCGAACCACCAATCGTCGTACGGCGACTCCAGGCCCAGCTCCAGGAACTTGGCGTGCCGTCCGAGGATCCGGGCCCTCGACCACAGGGTGAAGTAGAGCTTCGACGGTTGCCAGGCCGGTCCGGCCTCCGGGTAGCACCGTGGGTCGCCAGCGGCATGGAAGGCGGGTACCGAGACGTCGTGCACCTGGACGTGGTCCGGATGGTCGTACTCCCCCCGGGCATCCGGGTAGGTGACGATGACCTGTGGGCGGACCCGGCGGATGATGGCCACCAGACGGCCGACGGCCTCGTCTTGATCGGCGTTAGCGAAGGCCCCGGGGTGGGCGTTGGCCTCCGAGTCCTTCATGCCTGAGTCCCGGTAACCGAGCATGACAACCTCGTCGTAGCCGATGATCTCGGCCGCCCGGGCCAGCTCGGCCTCTCGCACCGTGGTGATGTTGGCGTGGACCTCCGGCTGGTCCATGGCCGGATTCAGGACGTCGCCCGCTTCGCCCCCTGTGCAACAGACCAGCACACAGTGGACTCCCTCGGCGTGCAGGGAGGCCACGGTGGCCGCTCCCTTGGAGGCCTCGTCGTCCGGATGGGCATGAACAGCCAGGAGGCACAACGGGACGTCGGGAGAAACGGCGGACACGGGCTGGAACGGTAGCGGCCACGACCGGGCCCGAAGCGCCCTCAGACGTGCTCCGTAGTACGTTGCTGAGAGACGTCGCGAGGAGAAGTCTGATGGATCCCGAGGTCTGGCGCTGGATCTGGCTGGCCACCGCCGCCACGTTCATCGTCGGTGAAATCGCCATGACCGGGGCGTTCTTCCTCCTACCGTTCGGCGTGGGAGCCGCCGCGGCAACAGCGGTCGCCTTCACCGGAGCTAACGCCACCTGGCAGTGGCTGGCCTTCGTGCTGGTCTCGATCGCCGCCTTCGCCGGCATCCGACCGATGGCCCGCCGGATGAGACGGGGCGGCAACCCGGTCGGTGTGGGGGCCGATCGCCTGGTCGGCGAGACCGGCGTCGTGGTGACCGACCTCTCCCCCGATCCCGAACACCTGGGCACCGTCCGGATCGGACGCGAGGAGTGGCATGCCGAGACCCCGGACCGCGGACACCTCCCGGCCGGCACCTCCGTCGAAGTGGTCCGGATCGAAGGCACCCGCGCCGTGGTCCAATCCACCCACTAATCCGAACGACAGACACCACCGACCCGAGGAGCACCACCAATGGCCGCCACGATCGTCCTAATTGTCATCGCCTTCGTCCTGTTTGCTTTCGCAGCGTCCGGGATCAAGATCGTTCGGCCGTACCAGAAGGGCATCGTCGAACAGCTGGGTCGCTACAAGGCCACCGTCGATCCGGGCCTGAAGCTGATCATCCCGTTCATTCAGTCCCTGACCCGGGTGGACATGCGGGAGCAGGTAATCGACGTGCCCCCACAGGAGGTCATCACCAAGGACAACGTGACGGTCACCGTGGACGCCGTCATCTACTTCGAGCCCACCGACGCCCAGCGACTTATCTACAACGTGGCCAACTTCATCCTGGCTGTCACCAAGCTGGCCCAGACCAACCTCCGAAACGTGATCGGCGACATGTCGCTGGACAATGCCCTGACGTCCCGAGACAACGTCAACGTGGCCCTTAGGGAGGTACTCGACGACGCTACCGACAAGTGGGGCGTTCGGGTAGTCCGCGTGGAGATCCAGCGGATCGACCCACCGGCCGACGTGATGCACGCCATGCACGAGCAGATGAAGGCCGAGCGGAACCGTCGGGCCGTCGTTCTGGAGGCCGACGGCGGTCGGGAGGCGGCCATCACCCGGGCCGAGGGTGACAAGCAAGCAGTCATCCTGGCCTCCGAGGCCGTCCGGCAGCGGGCCATCCTGGAGGCCGAGGGCGAGGCCGAGGCCATCCGGGCCGTGGCCGACGCCGAGCGGTACCGCCAACTGACGGTGGCCGAGGGCGAGGCCGCTGCTGTACGCAGCGTCTACGGCGCCATTCACGACGGCGATCCGACGCCCGACCTGCTGGCCATCAAGTACCTAGAAGCGCTGGGAACAGTGGCCGACGGACGGGCCACCAAGATCTTCCTGCCCGCCGACATGAGCGCCACTCTCGGCTCGCTGGGCGCCATCGCCGAACTGTTCACCGGCGACGAACCGGAGGACGACCGTCTAGAGATGTCGGCCGGGGACGCGGCTCCCGACGAGCCCGAAGACGCGGCCGGCTGACGACCCGAGCACCCAAGGTGGACCGGCCGGAGGCCGGTCAGCCAGCAGGAACCAGTTCGTCCCCGCCCTCGTCGTCTTCCACCAGTTCCCAACCGCACATGGCGGCCAGGAGTGCCTGGCCCTCCTCGGGACCGCTGGCGATGATCTCGTCGCCGGCAGCCAGGCACACCGGCCCCCGTGGCCGATAGATGTACCCGCCACCGCGGCGGATGGCCAAAACCGTGAAGCCAGGCTCGATGTTTAACTTGAGGTCCTTGAGCATCGAGCCGTCGAGGGTCGAGTCGGAGGCCACCGGGAATCGCACCACCACCTCGTCGGCCTCTGCGAGGGCTATACCCAGGATGGGGTGGAGTTCCTCGTCCTCCTCAACCAGCCAAACCATGGCCTTAGCCTGGTCACCCAGGTCCTCGGCCGCCTCGGCTAGGTGGAGCAAGCCTCGCAGCGCCGTGGGGTCCAGGCCATCGGCTGCCGCGCGCAGCACCCACAGTTCGAGCTGTTCCTTCATCTCGTCTAACCGCTCCTCTAGGTGTCGAACCTCTGCGGCCAGGCCCTGATCCCCGAGCACCAGGGCGCTGTAGGCCAGGCCCACGGCAGCCTCCGACAGGTTCTTCATCTCGACTAGGACGTCGACCGCCCGGTCTAGGTCGGTCAGCGCCTCCCCGTCGTCGGAATGCGGAGGCTCCCAAACCGGGGCGGCGGCCAGCTCTCGAAGTCGGGTGATTCCGTCCGGGGACCCGTGCAGGAACAGGACGTCACCGGGTACGAGCACTGTGTCGCCGTCCACATGGGTGATCCACTGCCGGCTGCGACGGACCGCCATAACCCGCATTCCGGCCTGCACGGTCAGTTCGAGGGCCGACAGCGGCCGGTGGGCCATGTGGGAACCCTCGCTGACCAGTACCCGGTGCGAGACCTCCTCCGCGTCGGACAGGTCGGCCACCAACTGTTGGGGAATGCCCAGCCGGTGGGTGACGATCCGGGCGATGTCCACCGCGTCGTTGGCCATGCGCTCGATGGCCGAGACCACCTGGAGCACCGACGACATGCCCTCCGCCTCCCGGGGACTCCGGGCGGCCAGAACGCACACGGCGCGCATGTCGTGGACCAGCTCGGTCATCTGCTGCTCCAGTTCGTCGACCTCTTCGGCCATGTCCGGGTCACCGAAGTAGACCGAGGCGTACGCCAAGTCCACCATCAGTTCCGAGGTGTCCTTGGCCTCAGCCAGCATGGCCCGCAGGTTGCGGGGTCTATCGTCCATCAGGTCCTCACTCGATGTCGTGGGTCAATGGTATTCCCGGCCGTCGGGCAGCCAGAGAGGGGTTCCGGGGAGAGGCGGGGGTCGGTCCTCATACCACCCCCACGGCCACCATGGCCAGGATCAGGGCGAACGCACCGGCGAGGTCCAGGGTCGACAGCACGACCGGAATCCCGTAGGTGTCCGGATCCAGGCCGAACCGGAAGGCAGCCATCGTCGTGTAGTAGGCCACTACAACGACCAGCACTGTGGCCGCCACCCCGGCCAGCAGGACGACGGTCATCAGGTCTCCCAGCCCCGGTGTGGTCTGGCCGGTGGCCACCGAGGCCCACTGGGCCACGACAGCGCAGAACGCGAAGACCGGAACCGCCAACAGGCCCAAGGAACGGGCCTCCCGGAAACTGGAGCGGCTAGGCAGGGGCGTGGCGTCGTCCAGGCCCAGGTGGAACTGGGTGGACAGGCGGCTGGACAGGATGCCACCCAGAGCGCCGGCCGTCCCGAGAAAGGCCGGTAGGACCACCAGTAGGGCCTCGGCGGCCAGCAGGTCGTCGAGCCGCTTCTCGATGGTCACCCCGGCCACCAGGTCCAGCAGGCCGGCAGCGACCAGCACGGGAACCGACTGGCGGACGATCCGCCGTACGTCGACCAGGGAGGTCCGCCAGGCAGCCACGAGGGCCGCCACGGCCGCCAATCCCAGGATGCCCCCCATGGCCTCGGTCAGCCCGGAGCGGTCGGCCAGGGTGGCCGCCACCACGAGGGCGGGCACGGTGGCCAGGTCGCCCAGCGTGCTGACCAGGGGGGCCGTCACGTTGTCGAGGTCCCATCCGAACCGGACTGACCCAGCGGCTAGACCCAGGCTGACCGCACCCACCACCACCGAGGCCAGCAAGCCGCCGACGGTGGAGACCACCACGAAGTCGGCCACACCCATGGTGGGGGCGATGCCGAACACGATGGCCGTGCCCCGGGCCATGAGCCCGAGGAGGGCGCTCAGGGCGAGGGTCAGGACGGAGGCTCCCAACAGGTTCTGGCCGACCACTCCGTCGACGCGACCCGAGAGGCGGAAGGTGCCGGTGTGCACGGCGGTCCCCAGACGGCTCCCCATGGCACCGAACACGTTGCCCCTCAGGGCGATGGCCCCTGGCACGAGGAGCAACAGGCCGGGAAGGTCGGTCAAGGTCCCATCGGCGGCGGCCAACACCAAGCCCCCCGCCGAGGCAGCCACCACTCCGATGGCGAGCGCGACGATCCGCTGGCGAGCGTCGGTCGTGGGGACAACCGAGAGGGAAAGCGACGCGGAACGCATGTCCACCAGTGTGCTGGACCGCCGGTTGGGTGGTCGTGACCATTCCGCGGCCGGCGAGCCCGGAGGGCGACCGGGACGGCTCACCGGAAGTCCCGAGATCGGGACGGGAGCCGAACCCCAAGCGGCTCCAAGAGCTCGGCCACCACGTTGACCACCCCGTCGGAGGCCTCCACCCGGCCCCGGATCAGCAACGCCGAGGCGCCGGCCGCTACCTCCCGGTAGTGGGCCCAGCACCCCTTCGAGACAACCACGTTGACCAACCCGGTCTCGTCCTCCAGGTTCAGGAAAGTGACCCCACCGGCGGTGTGGGGTCGCTGGCGGTGAGTGACCACCCCAGCCACCCGAACCCGGGTCCCGTCGTCCACCGACCGAAGGTCGGCCGCCGTGACCACCCCGGCGGCGGCCAAGCGGGAGCGGAGGAACCGGGTGGGGTGGCCGTCGGGCGATACTCCGGTGGCCCACAGGTCGGCCCGGGCTAATTCCGATTCGGTCATGGCGGGCAAGGGTGGCGACTGTGTTCCGGTGACCACTCCGGCGAGGCGGTCGGGCCCGGTGGCGACCAGGGCCCCCGCCGTCCACAGGGCCTCCCGTCGGGCCACGTCGAAGCAGGCGAACGCCCCGGCGGTGGCCAACGCCTCCATGGCTAACCGCCCCGGGTCCACCCGTCGCTGGAGGTCCTCGATCGACGCGTAGGGACGGGCCGCCGTAATGGCAGCGGCCAGGTCCCGGCCGACGCCCCGGACCGACCCGATGCCCATCCGCAGGGCCGGACCGGTGGGGGCCGGGACGTCCGAAACCTCCCGTGTCCCCCGATCGGAGACCCCCGGTTCGAGGGTGGCGTCAGCCTCCGACTGGTTCAGGTCCGGGGTGCGGACCTCCACCCCGTGGCGTCGGGCGTCCTGGGCCAGGGTGTGGGGCGAGTAGAAGCCCATGGGCTGGGCGTTCAACAACCCGGCACAGAACGCCGCCGGGTGGTGGAACTTGAGCCAGCAGCTGGCGTACACCAGGTGGGCGAAGGACACGGCGTGGCTCTCCGGAAAGCCGTAGTCGGCGAAGGCGGCCATCTTCTGCCAGACCTGTTCGGCCACGTTAGACGGGACCTCCCGCTCCCCCGCCCCGTCCAGGAACCGCTGGTGCAAAGCCTCCATGCGGGTGTGGCTCCGCTTGGAACCCATGGACTGCCGGAGCCGGTCGGCCTCGGCGGCGGTGAACCCGGCCACGTCGATGGCCAGCTGCATGAGCTGCTCCTGGAACAGCGGGATTCCGAGGGTCTTGGCCAGAGCGTTCTCGCACAGCGGGTGGAGGTAGGTGACCTCCTCCTGCCCGTTGCGACGTCGGATGTAGGGGTGGACCGAACCGCCCTGGATGGGCCCGGGACGAATGAGGGCGATCTCGACCACCAGATCGTGGAAGCACCGGGGTCGGAGACGGGGCAGGGTGGCCATCTGGGCCCGGCTTTCGATCTGGAACACCCCGACGGTGTCGGCGGCACAGACCATGTCGTAGACGGCCTCATCCTGGGGTAGTCGAGCCAAATCCACCTGGATGCCCTCGTGGTCGGCCACCAGGTCCACGGTGTGGTGCAGGGCGCTGAGCATCCCTAGACCCAGCAGGTCGAACTTGACCAGGCCCACGGCTGCGCAGTCGTCCTTGTCCCACTGCAGCACGCTCCGGTCGGCCATGCGTCCCCACTCCACCGGGCAGACCTCGGCCATCGGCCGGTCGCAGATCACCATCCCCCCCGAGTGGATCCCGAGGTGCCGGGGGGTGTCGCACAGTTCGTCGGCTAGAGCGACCACGTCGTCGGGGAGCCGGGAGGTGCCACCCGAGACCCCCTCCCGGCCTCCGACGATCCGGTCCCACCGGTCCACCCCCCGAGCGAAGGCGTCCTGCTGACCCGGGGCGTACCCCAGGGCCCGGGCTGCGTCGCGGATCGCCGAGCGGGGCCGGTAGGTGATGACGTTGGCTACCTGTGCGGTGTGGCGCCGGCCGTAACGGCCGTACACGTACTGGATGACCTCCTCCCGTCGATCGCTCTCGATGTCGAGGTCGATGTCGGGAGGGCCCTCGCGTTCCGGGGAGAGGAAGCGTTCGAAGAGCAGGCCGAGGCCCACGGCGTCGGCGTTGGTGATGCCCAGCGCGTAGCAGACGGCCGAATTGGCCGCCGACCCCCTCCCCTGGCAGAGGATTCCAGACCGACGGCAGAACCCGACGATGTCCCACACCACGAGGAAGTAGCCCGAGAAGCCCATGGTGGCAATGACGTCCAGCTCCCGATCCACCTGAGCCCAAGCACCGGCCACCCACTCCGAGCCCCGGGGCCCGTACCGGTCCGTGGCCCCCTCAGCGGCCAAGCGTCGGAGGAAGCCCATCTCGTCCAGCCCGCTAGGGCATGGGTAGGGCGGTAGGCCGGGGGCCACCAGGCGGAGGTCGAAGGCGCACCGCCGACCTACCTCGGCGGCCAGAGCTACCGACCCGGGCCATCGGGCGAACCGTCGCTCCTGCTCGGCCCCCGACCGGAGGTGGGCAGTGCCGGCCGCCGGGAGCCAGCCGTCCAGGTCGTCCATAGACCGGCGGGCCCGGACAGCGGCCAGGGCGGTGGCTAGCCGACGACGGGCCGGCCGGTGGTAGTGAACGTTGTTAGTGGCCACCAGCCCGACCCCGGCGGCAGCGGCCACTCCGGCCAGGGCGTCATTCCGCTCAGCGTCCACCGGGTGGCCGTGGTCCCAAACCTCGACCAGTACCCGGTCCCGGCCGAACCGATCCACCAGGTCGTCTAGAGCCTGGCGGGCCGCCGTCGGCCCTCCAGACTCCAGGGCCGCCGGAACGGTGCCCTTCCGGCATCCGGTGAGGACCATCCACCGTGGATCGGTCCCAGCCAGCTCGGCCAGAAGGTCCAACGACAGGCGGGGATGGCCCTTGGTCCCGGCTAGTTGCGCCTCGGTGATGGCCGTGCCCAGCCGGGCATAGCCGGCTGGTCCGTCGGCCAGGACCACCAAGTGGTGGGCCGCCGGGTCGGGCGTGCCGACGCGGGCCGTCGGGGTGTCCAGCGACAACTCGCTGCCGAACACCGTGGGAAGGCCGTGTTCGCGGGCCGCCTCGGCGAACCGCACCACCCCGTAGAAACCGTCGTGGTCGGTCAGGGCCAGGGCGGCGAGGCCTAGACGGGCCCCCTCGGCCACCAGCTCGTCCGGGGATGAGGCACCGTCCAGGAAACTGAAGTGGGAGTGGCAATGCAGCTCGGCGTAGGGCACTGGGTCGACAACCCGGGGGCCCGACGAGGACGGGACCGGAACCGGCCGGCCCTCCCCGGACGACGCCGACCGGGGTACGGGGTCGAACGGGCGATCGGAGAGTCGAACCTCCAGCTCACGCCACGGCATCCGGGGGTTGGACCATCCCACCTCTCGACAGTATCGAACAGGTGTTCGATACTCAAGTGGGGGTCGGGCCCACCCACCCCCGCAGGTCGAACAGTCCGGTCAGCCGACCAGACCCTGGATGAGTGCGCTGACCTCGGGGCCACAATCACTGAGGTCCCCGTCGGCGATACAGGGCTGGCCCAGCAGCTGGGCCACCAGTTGGGCCCCCAGGTTCCCGAACATCCCCACCGTCGTGCTGGGCGGCGAAACGGTGGTCGTCGGAGCAGCCGTCGTAGTAGAGGTCGGTGCCGTGGTGGTCGGAGCAACCGTGGTGGCCGGCGAAACAGTGGTGGTCGTGGTGGTCGTAGTGGTGGCGGGAGCGGCGGTAGTCGTGGTGGCGGGAGCGGCGGTAGTCGTGGTGGTGGGAGGCGCCGGGACGCCGTCGACCGAGAGCCCCCGGGCCTCGTTCTCAGCAATGTGCGCCACTCGGGTAGCCGGCCCGTACCAGCCGTCGGCCGATACCCCCAGCACCTCCTGGAGCAGGACGGCGTCCACACTCGGCCCCCAGGCGTAGGGCGCTGTCAGCACCGCCACTTCGTCCACCGGGGCCACCGTGGTGGTCGTCGTGGTGGTCGTTGTGGCGACGGGAGCGACAGTGGTCGTGGACGGTGCCGCCGTCGTAGTGGTCGTGGTTGCCGGGGCGGCTACCGCCGACGCCTCGGCGGGAGCCGGTACGACGGTCGTCGCCGGAGACACAGAGGCGGGGTACAGGATGGGCCGCACCGAGGGTTCGGCCACGCGCGCCGCGATGATCACGACTACCCCGATGACGCCAAGGGTCATCACGACATTGAGGATCCGGCGAACCACGGGGGACAGCCTTGCATCGCGGCGTCCTGGATCCGCGGCACCCCGACGTGGTATCGGACACGTCGTCCCACGTGGTGTGGGCGACTACCGTCGTCCTACCTTCCGAGATCAACATTTTGTCAATCCAATCCGTGGGAACTGGCTAGCCTGCGACCATGAGCACTCTCCCCGATGCCGGTATCGGCGCGTTCGACATCCCGTCGTTCGACGTCGGAACGTTCGACCCCTCCCGCTTCGGTCTGGCCACCGACGTGGTCGACGCCGACCGCTACGCACGCAGCGTCGATCGGTTCCGGACCCAGGGCATCGCCCTACCCACCTTCGCCCAACTGGCCGACCCGACCCGCATCCCCGAGGAAGTCCGGGCCGGTCTGGTCGGCGTGGACCGCAACGCCGCCAACGCCCGCAACCTGTTCCGGGTCCACTGGTACAACGACCTGCACGGGGGGGTCGTGGACCTCCCCGAGCACGTGGTGCTTCCCTCCGAGATGACTGGCGTGGCCGCCCCCATCATCGTGGCCTTTGGCAACCGCTTCCCGATGATCGGCGCCCACAAGGTGCTGGCCGCATACGCCTGCCTGGTTCCCCGGGTGGTCACCGGCGAGTACGACCCCACCGTCCACCGTGCCATCTGGCCATCCACCGGCAACTACGCCCGGGGAGGGGTGGCCATCTCACGGCTCATGGGCTGTCGCGGCGTAGCCGTGCTCCCCGAGAACATGAGCCGGGAACGTTTCGAGTGGCTCGATGAGTGGATCGCCGATCCGGGCGACGTCATCCGAACCACGGGCTCGGAGAGCAACGTCAAAGAGATCTACGACGCCTGTGACGAACTGGAGAAGGACCCGGAGAACTTCATCCTCAACCAGTTCACCGAGTTCGCCAACCACGTCGGCCACCACGAGGTCACCGGTCGAGCTCTAGAGCACCTGTACCGGCACTACGCGTCGGTGAGGCCCGACCTCCAGCTGGCCGCTTTTGTCGCCGCCTCTGGGTCGTCGGGCACCCTGGCCGCCGGTGAACGCCTCAAAGCCGACCACGGTGCCCGCATCGCGGCGGTCGAGGCGCTCGAATGTCCGACGATGCTCTACAACGGCTTCGGCGAACACAACATCCAGGGCATCGGCGACAAGCACATCCCGTTGATCCACAACATCACCAACACCGATGTGGTGGTCGGCGTGTCCGATCGGGCGTGCGACGAGCTGGGCATGGCGTTCAATACGCCGGAGGGTCTAGCCCATCTGGCGTCGTCCGGCGTCGGCAATACCGTCCTGGGGACGCTCGGACACCTCGGGCTGTCCAGCATCTGCAACGTGGTGGCCTCCATCAAGGTGGCCCGGGAACTCGACCTCGGACCCGACGATGCCATCGTCACCGTAGCCACAGACGGCGCCGAGTTGTACGGGAGCGAACGGGAGGCCATGCGGTCTGGCCGGTACGCCGCCGGCTTCTCGGAGGCCGATGCCGCCGCGGCGGTGGCCACCCATCTTCACGGAGCGGACACCAACCACGTCGAGGTGCTAAACGAGACGGGACGCAACCGCATCTTCAACCTCGGCTACTACACGTGGGTGGAGCAACAGGGTGTGGAATTCGCCGACTTCGAGGTCCGTCGAGGGCAGGGATTCTGGCGCCACATCCAGACCATGGCCCCCACGTGGGACGCCATGATTGACGAGTTCAACGACCGCACCGGGGTGCTGGCCTCCGGCTAACCGGCCGGAGCCGACGACGCCGATGGACGGAACGGCGACCGGTGAACGCGACCGGTCCATCGGCCTGCTAGGCCGGCCACCGGGTGCCCGGTGGCCGGATCCGAAGGCGGAGGCCGACCCCAACCCCTTCGTAGCCTTCCGCTCGCTGCTCTGGTCGCACCATGCGGCCCTAGCCACCGGCTGGACCGACGACCGGTTCGTGGACGAAGTCAGGCGACTAGACGACGCGGTAGGCGAGGTCGACGGACGGGGCTTCCGCACCACTCCGCTCCAACGCCTTGACGACCTGGCGACGGCCATCGGCCAGGACGGTGGCCTCTGGGCCAAGGACGAGACGGGGGCCGTATCAGGCAGCCACAAGGCCCGCCACCTCTTCGGCCTGGCCCTCCACCTGGCCGTCGACGGCGTTCCCGTCGACACCCCGCTGGCCATCTCGTCTTGTGGCAACGCAGCACTAGGCGCCGCGGTGGTGGCCCGAGCCGCCAGCCGACCTCTCGTCGTCCACGTGCCCACCTGGGCCGACCCAGTGGTGCTGGACCGCCTCTCCGACCTAGGAGCCGACGTCCGGACCTGTAAGCGGCGTAACGGCGAGTCCGGTGACCCTTGCATCTTGCGGTTCCGGGAACTGGTCTCCGAGGGAGCTCTCGCCTTCGGATGCCAGGGGACCGACAACCTCCTGACCCTGGACGGTGGCCGGACCCTGGGCTTCGAGCTGGCTGCCGCCTGGTCAGGATCCGAGCTAACGCCCGACCGCCTGTTCGTCCAGGTAGGGGGCGGTGCGCTGGCCAGCAGCACAGCCCAGGCCCTGGACGACGCGGTGGCCCTGGGCGGCCTGGAACGCCGGCCCCCGCTGATCGCCGTCCAGGCGGCTGGGTGTGCGCCGCTGGCCCGGGCTTTCAACCTGGTGTCCGAAGCGGTCGATCCCATGGCCGCCCTGGCTGATCCCGAGGGTGCCGCCATGTGGGCGTGGGACGACCCTTCGTCGGCAGCCACCGCGATACTGGACGACGTGGCCTACGACTGGCGGTCCGTGGTACACGACATGCTCCTCGGGACCGTCCCTGGGGGTCCGGTGGTAGCCCCGGAGGAGGACGTGGTGGAGGCCTACCGCCTGGTCGCCGCCCATTCCCCAGTCCCAGCCGATGCTACGGGCACAGCCGGACTGGCCGGGCTACTGGCTGCCCGACGGGATGAGTGCATCGGTGCCGATGAGGCGGTCACCGTCCTCCTGACCGGAGTCGAACGGAGCTGAACGGAGAGTCGACGCCAATCGGCCAATGGCCTTGTTCAGCGTTCCTCGCGTCGGTAAGCGATACCCAGGGCTGCCGGAGCCGGCGACGGCCGGTTCCGAGCCCGAATCGAGATGGCCACCAGCACGCCCACCGTCAGCAGGTACGGGAGCATGGACAGCAGGATCGGCGAGAAGTCCACGCCGAAGGTCTGCAGGCGGGTCTTCAGCGCCAACGTCAAGCCGAACAGAAGTGCACCGAGGGCCACCCTTCCTGGCCGCCAGGCGCCGAAGATCACGAGAGCCACGGCAATCCATCCTCGACCGGCCACGATGCCCTCGGCCCACTGTGGGGTGAGGGACAGCGTCAGGTAGGCCCCTGAAGTTCCGGCCAGGGCACCGCCCGTGGCCACCGCCCCCAGGCGCAGGCCGGCCACCGAGTGCCCGGCTGCATCCGCGGTGGAAGCCGACTCGCCGGCCGCCCGGAGGGCGAGGCCCAACCGGGTCCGGCCAAGCACAAACCAGGCCACCACCCCGGCCACCACGGCTAGGTAGACGAACGGGGACTGCTGGAACAACACCGGTCCGAGCCATGGGACGTCGGAGAGCGGCCCCCAGTCCACAGAGGACAACTCGGCCCCCGACGGCCGCCCAACAGAGCCCTTTCCGAGGTAGGCAGCGAGGCCGATACCCAAGATGGTCAGCGACAGGCCCGACACAACCTGATCGGCTCCCATCACCACGGTGAACAGGCCGTGTAGGAGGGCCACGGCCGCGCCGGCGGCCACCGCCCCAGCCAGGGCCACCCAGGGATTCCCGGTGTGGAGCGCAACCACGAACCCGGTGACGGCACCCATGGCCATCATCCCCTCAACCCCCAGGTTCAGGATTCCGGCCTTCTCGGTGATCATCTCGCCCAGGGCAGCCAGGTACAACAGGGCTCCAAAGGACACCGTGGCCTCCAGGAGGCCGATGACCGACGCCTCGTTCACGAGCCAGGCTCCCGGATCATGCGACAGCCTCCGCGGCGTCGCCAGACACCATCTCCACCCGGTACCGGCTAAATACACCAGCTGCAATGGCCCCAAAAAGGATGAGCGCCTGCAGGATGGTCGAGACCGAGGAGGACACCCCCATGGTCTGGATGCTCTGGCCTCCGATCTGAACCGCACCGAACAGCAGTGCCACCGCGGCGACTCCCGACGGCCGCATAAGGGCCAGGGCGGCCACGATGATCCCCGCGAAGCCAAATCCGTTGGAAAGCCCCTCGGTGATCCGATCGGAGGCCCCGGTCAACTCCACGCCGCCTGCGAGGCCGGCGACGCCACCGGACACCACTAGGACGGTCAGGATCTTGCGCTGAAGGGAAATTCCGGCATAACGGGCTGTAGCCCCCGAGGAGCCGGCTACCCGAAGCTCGTAGCCCCACGCGGTTCTGCTCGCCGCCAGCCCGAACAGTGCGATGACCACGCCGGCTAGCACCACGCCCACATGGGCCCGCTCGAACAGGTTCGGCAATCGACCCTGTTCGGGAAGCATCGGGGCCAGAGGGAAGCCGTGGGAGTCCGGGTCCTTCCACCGACCGTGGATTAGCCACTGGACCAGTCGAAGCGCCACCTCATTAAGCATCAACGTGGTGATGATCTCATTGACACCGATCCGTGCCCTGGCCACCGCAGGCCCCAGCGCCAACAACCCGCCACCCACCACGGCGGCAGCAAGCATGGCAGGAACCAGGACCGGTCCCGGCCAGCCCTCACCGATCCGAGCCACCCATGTCGCACCGATAGCACCAGCCATGATCTGGCCCTCGGCGCCGATGTTCCAGAGGCCCATTGAGCCGGCTACAGCCACCGCCAAACCAGCCAGGCCCAACGGCACGGCACGGTTCAAGGTGACGGACCAGGCTCGAGAACCTCCCAGAGAAGCATCGAACATTCGCTCGTAGACCCGTATCGGATCATGCCCGGACCCCATGAGCAGGACAACGCCCACGACGAGGGCCACGAGGAGGCCGACCCCGAACGCCAGGGGCTGACCACCCCGAAGCACCTGGTCTCGCCGGGCAAGTACCGGACGGCTCATGTCGCGGCTCCCGTCGCAACATGCCCAACCATCGCCTCTCCGATGGCATGGCGTCGGGCGGTCTCCGGATTGAACTCGGCCACTACTCGGCCGTCGTGCATCACCAGCAGGCGGTCGGCCAGCATCAAGAGCTCGTCGAGGTCCTCGGAGATCAGCAGGACGGCGACACCAGCTCCCCGCTCGGCCACCAGGAGGTCCTGGATCGCCTTGACGCCCTGGACGTCGAGACCTCGGGTCGGCTGGGCCGCAACCACAACTTGAGGATGATCACTCAACTCGCGCCCGACCAGCAGCCGTTGCAGGTTCCCACCCGACAATCCGGCGATCGGTTCGTCCAAGGGTCCGGTCCGCACGCCGAATCGGTCGACGAGGTCCTGGCAGTGATTGGTCGCCGCTCCAGCGTCAAGAAACGGGCCCTTTCGGTGCGACGTGTAGGTCCGGAGGATGGCGTTGTCAGTGACGCTCAACCGGGGAGCCAGACCCACGCCGATACGGTCCTCAGGGATATAGCCCAGCCCAGCGATAAACCGCTGGCGGGGTGTAGACGTTGTGAGATCGGTTCCACCAAGGCGTACCGAACCGCCGGTAGTCGGGCGTAGTCCGGCAATGGCCTGCGCCAACTCACGTTGCCCGTTTCCAGCCACCCCGGCGATGCCGACAATCTCACCGGAATACACCGTCAGGTCGACCTCATGAAGGGCTTGGAGACCCCGATCTCCCAGACAGGACAACGCCTCTACCTCGAGCATGGGCTCGCCGACGACACAAGGCGGTGGGCGTTCGCTGGCCATCGGAGCCGATCCCACCATGAGACCTGCCAACGTCGAGGCGTCCGTCCCGTTCACCGGCAGCGAGGCGGCGACCGTCTCGCCACCACGGAGAACCGTGGCCTCGTCGCAGAAGCCGGTCACCTCGTGCAACTTGTGACTGATGAAAACCACCGTGCGACCGTCGTCAGCCATGTGCCGAAGAACACCACCCAGCTCGTCGGCCTCGCCTGGCGTGAGCACTGCTGTGGGCTCATCCAAGATGAGGATGCGAGCGTCTCGCCACAGCGCCTTGAGGATCTCGACTCGCTGGCGCTCCCCCATCGAAAGTTGCCAAACCGGTCGGACGGGATCAGTGGCCAGGCCGAATCGTTCGGCCAGATCTCCGACCGCCGATTCGATGGACTGTCGTCGGACAATCCGATCAACAGCACCTAGCACAACGTTTTCCGCCACGGTAAACGACGGCACGAGACGGAACTCCTGGTGGACCATGCCCACCCCGGCGGCCAGGGCGTCGGCCGGCGACCGGAAGTGGCGGGCTGCACCGTCGATACGGACCTCGCCCTCGTCGGGACGGTAGACACCGGCCAAGACGTTCATCAGGGTGGACTTTCCCGCCCCATTTTCTCCCAGAACGGCGTGCACCGTTCCGGTCAGAACGGTTAGGTGTGCCCCTGCGTTAGCGACTACGCCAGGGAATCTCTTCCATATGCCACTCAACTCGACGGCCGGCGGTCGGTGGGCCGTCGAGTCCGTCGGAGAACAGCTCGTCGAATCCGTTTCGTTCACTTGTTCCCCTTGGTCCACCGGAGGGCGCCCGACCCTACCGGCTGGCCGGTCGTCAGACCGGGGCCGGTGAGGTTCAAAACGGTGGGAGGCCGGGCCTTGCGGCCCGGCCTCCTCACCTCATCCCCCCGCAGGGGGATGATCAACGCCTAATTGATCAGCCAGCAGCTGCTGCTTCGGCAATCCAGCCGGCAACAACGTCTGCGTTCTCAGTCATCCAGCCGGTAGCCAGCTCGGCCACATGGGCCTGAGAGCCGTCACCATCGGTCTGGTCGACCTGCAGGAACGAAATGTCCAGAATCGAAGGCTTGATCAACGGGAACAAGTTCCGCAGGAACGGGTTCTCGTCAAGACGATCAGTCCGCATCGACACCTGAATGTCAGCCGCCGACCAACCCAACTGACAAGGCTGGGTGCACATATCAGGACCGAAGTCCGTGAACCCCTGCTCCTGCTGATGGTTCTCGCCACCCTCCTTGCCCAACGGGTTCGACCCATCAAGCACAGCCGCAACGGACAACCACAGGAGGTTCACACCAGGCACCAGCACCGTCAGGTA